>JAUNIO010000041.1 GCA_030535355.1 bacterium
ATGACATTGAGCCTTAACCAATTGACACTGAGCATCAACTAAAAAACATTATGCAGGATATAAAAAGAAGAATCGTAAATAAACCCGCGCTTGTTTATCAATATAAAATCATTTTACCTCGTTAGATAATTTACACAGCTAAATTTTACCCGGCTAAATAAGTTAGAAAAGAATGGTGCAGTATGGCTTCTAAATCAACTCAGGCTTGGTCTATCGATGCAGAGGAGTATGACAGGCAGCCCAGTTTAAGCGCAAAAATTGCTTTTTTAGTGCGCTACGCCGTTTTAGCTCCCTCGCCATGGAATTCTCAGCCTTGGAAATTTAAAATAAGCGATAGCCGTATAGAACTTTTCGAAGTGCCCGAGCGCAGCCAGGCACACCGCGACCCCGAAGGACGGGAAGACTGCGTGGGCTGCGGAGCGGCTTTGGCCAACCTAGCCATCGCAGCTCAGCACTTTGCCCTCAAGACGTCCATACAGCTAATTCCCGACGGTGCTCCTCCCCACTGCGTAGGCATTATGGATTTTAGAGAACCTAACGCAGGTGATAGTATAGAAAGCGATGACGATATTCATCGCGACAGGAACTTAAACGAACGCTTATTCCAAGCCATTCCCCTGCGGCACTGTTTCCGGCAAGATTTTCTTAACAAACCTATCGCCGAAAATATATGCCAAGAATTCGTCGCCTTAGCGCAAAGTTACGGTATTAGTTTTGTTCCCATCTCGGCGCAAAGCACCAAACTAGCTTTAGCGGGCATGGTATCCGAAGGCGACCGCCATCTTGGAGCCGATCAGGCCACCCGCGAGGAATACGCCTCTTGGATACGCGCCAATGAAAACAAAGGCGACGGAGTCCCGGGCTACGCCTTAGGCCTAGATAAATGGTCAGCGATGTTAGCCCCAGTGACTCACCGCTTTTTTAACTTTACCGACCAAAATGCCCGCAGCGACAGCGCTCTGACAGAAGATACCTGGGCCTTATGCGCCGCGTTTATGGGTGAAGAGGACAGCAAACGGGGCTGGATGAGATGTGGCATAGCCCTGCAGAACGTTCTGCTGCTGGCGGCTTCATATGGAATACAGGCCTCATTCTTAAACCAAATCATTCCAATTCCTGAACTTCGCTCCCGGCTTAGCCAGCTATTGGGACGCCGCGATATACCACAAACAGTAATCCGCTTAGGCTATCCTTCACAGGACAATATAAAACCTACTCCGCGTTTACCGCTTTCCGAAGTGCTGCTATAGCTGCTTTCAAAAACCAGCTGCCAAATTTCCACAAACCATAGGGGCAAGTCATGCGCTATTTCAATTCTTTAGCCACTTTGGGCAATATCTGCATCTTATTTGTTCTGCCCCTGGCCTGCAGCCATCTTTTGGCAGACGGCGTATTGGCACCAAAATTAGCAGCTCTATGGTTCGGTTCCAGCTTATTATTTTCAGGGTTCATTCTGCGGCAAATCGCCACTGGATCCTGGACATGGCCCAATCACCCCGCAGTCAAGCTGGGCATGGCCAGTTTATTATGGAGCATCCTCTGCAGTTTGGTCAGCGGATTTCACTCCTATGCCATTCCCGGCACCTTATGCGCTTTACTGTACGCCGCCATTCTGTTCATCTGGGCGACGGCTCTGCAGACCAAAACGATCTGGGATTACCTCGGCGGATTCAGCGCTGTGGCCTTTGTTTTGGGACTTTACGCCCATCTTCAGCGTCTGACTTTGGCTAATTACTATATCGGGCCCTGGCGAATCGGCGATTTCATGAGCTGGCAGCCCGTACACTTAGCTTATGAGCGCACCATAGCTACAATGGGTAATCCCGACTATTTTGCCTCTTATCTGGCCGCCATTCTGCCTCTGGCGCTGCTATGGAGTCTGCAGCGATCTAAAATCTGGCAGAAATGGCTCTGCTTAGCCTTATGGTGTTCCAGCGCCAGCGCCATGGTTCTCACCCAGACGCGTTCAGCCTGGTTAGGAGCTATAGTTTCAGTTCCTCTCGGTCTTTATATGATGTGGCAAGCCACAAATTCAGCTCAGCGCCGCGCGGTGTTTAGAGACATAGCTCTTATATTTCTGATCACCATAGCCTGTACTTTCGGTATCTACCAATGGCAAAAAAGCCTGCATCCGCAATTAGACCTAGGCGAAAGGATCAAAAAGTTTGCCAGCCAGGACGATCTCAGCATCCAGGCCCGTTACTACTTTTGGCATTCAGCCCTGCGCAGTGCGCTTCAGCATCCCCTTATGGGCTTAGGAAGCGGCGGCCATGCCGTTCGAGCTATGCATGACCGCGATTTAGAGCCGTTGGCCTTGCGCTTCCCGCCCCATCAAATGGAAAATGTTCACAGTCAGCTGCTGCAAACCCTAGCGGAAAACGGCTGGCCTGGTCTATTGCTCTTAGCGGCGGCGCTGCTCGTCTATGCCCGTACCCTTTATGCGCGGCGGCATAACCTGCTGGCCGCTGGTTTGCTGAGTTCAGCTGTAGCACTTTGGGTATCTCAGCTCTTTATCTGCTCAACTTACCAAACCGAAACACTCTGGCTCTTTCTGCTCGGTGCCGCAGCTAGGTTAGACAAAGAAACTCAAGAAAACGCCCTGTCTGACATGTCAGACAAAGCAAAGATTATGTCAGAAGACAGCGGCAGCGCAGATGTCAGAAGCGTTCTCACTACCGATCGCACTACCGATCGCACGGCCAATCTCACTAGCGATCTCAATCTCGGCCAGCAAAATATGGATGATGAGCTTGATTGGCATTTCCTCTATATACCCTGCATCGCCTGTTTTCTCTGTATTGGCTTCACAGGAGCAGCCGCCTTTCTAAGCCTGCGCTCAGAATACGATCTGAGCGCAGGTCAGGCCTGGCGCAGTCAGGCCAATCAGTATGCCGCCGTCCCCGGCAGTGAAGAAAAAGCCCAAAATTGTTATATGCGCTCGGAAGCCTATTTAATGAGGTCCCTGGAATTTGCTCCCGTCTGGCGGCAGGCTTATATATACCGCGAACTGGGTCTCCTAGTTCAGGATATGTTCATTAAACTCAGCAAAAAAAGCGATCCCTCGCTTTACGAAAACGCACGGGAGACATACTGCGAGGCTCTCCGCTTTAACGCATACGAACCGTTCACCTACAGCTGCCTAGCCAATTTACAGAGCCAAGGACAGCATCTCGATGAAGCGCTGCAAAGCATAGATCAAGCCCTGCGCTTAGATCCCCGCAATCCCCAATACCTTCATCAAAAAGCTTTGCTGCTGATCAGCACTGGCCGCTACGCCGAAAGCCGCGATTTAGCCATGCGATCTCTCGAATACTGTCCTCAGTCACCCTATCTCTGGCATGCTTTAGCCACCGCCCATCGCTATCTGGGAGAGTACGAAGCCGCTGAACAGGATATAAAGTGCCTGCTGCAGCTCGATCCCCAGGCCACCGGTGAAGCTGAAAAGATAAGAGCTATCAGCAAAGCTTCAGGCCAATGACCTTTGCAAATGTCAGACATTATCCTGACATTAAAAAACTGACATCATGCTGACATAAAGTCAAAATTGGGACATAGGCTAACCGCCAGCTAAAAAGAAAATTTCTTTTCCAAATCCTTCAGCTTGCTCAGATAGTATTTGATGTTGGCATCGTAGGCGTCAGTGTTATCGCTGAGCAGTTTTGCGTTTTGCCAAGCGCTGACTGTCGCCTTTGTACCAGTGACATAATATGTCACTTTGTCACCGGCCTTGTAATCGCGTCCAGACTTCAGCGCCAGCTCGTAAGCTGCCGCGCGGTTGCGGCCACCATCTCCGATTTTTTTGCTGTAGCTCTCCAGGGAACTGATTAGGGTATCGGTTTTAGCAAGTTTAGCCAAAGGAATGCGCCCAGCCCCCAGATCGTCGGCCACCCGCCTCAGTAAGGCGGGTATTTCGGCGGAGCGATCGTGCAAAGCCAAGGAAAGCATTTGCCCCAGAGTCTCGCGCAGGAAAGGTTCTACGTTACGGGCCCGCAGCGCCGAACCGCGCAAAGTAATATTGCCCTCATAATCGAGCAGAGCGTAATTTTTCATTTTGTGGCAGTACATAGCCCGATAATGACCATCAAACTCCAAATTAATGGCTGAAGGAAGCGTGTCGTTCAAATCCTTAATTAAAGCCTGGCGTTCGGCTTCGCTGTGCAAAGTTTCTGGAGTCATAAAGTAAATACCGTCGGTATCAACTTCGATAATCGTACAGCCGCGTTCTTTGAGCCAAGCGATCATACTCTGCAAAATTTCCCGCCCCCGGGCGGTTACCTGAGCCGCTGCCGTGAAATCGGCGAAATTACCCTGTTCAAAGCCCAAATATCCGTAAAACGAATTGATGAGTATTTTAAAAACCGTCTGCAAGGCGTGATAATAGCGGTATTTTTCGTCCAAGCCGTTTTCTTTGGCGGCGCGGGCCTGTTCCTTAGCCTGTAAGCGGAAAGAGCGCAGCTGAGATAGCATCCCCAGGAAAATATTCAAAGAATCGCCCGCTGGTTTGATCTGCCAATGGGTAATTATCGAGGGATACAAAGACTGCACATCGCAATGATAAACTTCATGAGCCAAACCGCTGAATTCCTGAGAGGTAAAGCCACCTGGAAAGCTCTGCGCCGTAGGGCGAGCGGGCAAAGACCGTCCAGCCCTCAGGTATTCGCGCAGAAAAAGGCTGTTGATGCGGGTAGCGTTACCGCGGGTGACCGCATTCTGATAAGTATATGGAAATATTTGCGCCTGCAGGAAATAGGACTGCGAGAGAGCCTCCGTAATTTGAGCGCTGATGTCGATCAAAACGCCGATCTGTTCCCGATGCAGTTCTAGGCAGCTGTCTGCCTCCCCAGCCGTATCCCTCCGTGCCAGGATAGCTTTTTGTTCTGACAGATAAGCGCTATCCAGCAATTCCTCAGCGACATCGAGCAGCTCATAGCTCTCCATTTGCCTCGCCGAAACATCATACAGCTGCGCCAAAACCCAAGTATCGATCAATTCTCGTCCCAAGACATCATAGCGTCTATAATCGAGGTTTTTCTCAGCAATTTTCTGGCGTACAGCCCTATTGCTGGGCACATCAGCACAGCGCCCTAAAGCCAGTTTAAAACGGTGTTTTTTGGCCCGGGCTGTCAGATAGGGCATTATACAGTCAAAAAGCTGATGCCCCGCGACAATATCGGGATCATACGCATTAATCTCAGATGAAACTGCTTCCAGCAAAGCGCGCTCATTTTTGTAGTCTCTCTGCAGCAAAAAACGCTTAGTTCCGTCGCTAAAACGCAGACATACAGCCCGCAATGGAGTTTCTAAATTGTCACGCAGAGAAACGAATGGGCCGCCTTCGCACATCGGATAGAGCCACAAATGCTTAACATCAGACCAGCTCATACCCTTATAATAAGTAGCGCCGCACCGCATTAGGTATTGGCTCTCAGCATCATTAATGAATATTTGCGGGGAATCGGGGGCATTGGCGTTAATGCCACTTTGGGAGGCTACATGGCGGCTGAAAGCCGCAGCCTCTGCAAACGACGGTAGCTCAGCCAAATAGCGGAAAGGCTGCTCACCCTCCAATTCCCGAATCTTTACGTCTCCACCAAATCCGTCAGCCCAGCTTTTATCGCTCAGCCAGAGAAAAGCCTCAAAGCGCTCGCGGTTCATAAGCGTGTCTGCGCCCACGCGCCGCCAAGTGCAGGCCCAGCCCTCGCTGTCAATGGCACATCCCACCAGGCCTGGAGCGGGATCGGCACCGAATAGGGCTGGAGAAGAAGAATATATAGAAGAAAAGTCAAGGGCAATGTTATCTGTCATAGATTTAATTTTCGCGATATTCCCAGCGTTTCCTAGACATGCTGTTTAACTACAAAAAAAATACAAAAAGGTAGGAGCACTAATTAAACGAACTAATCAAATTTGCTATTATTAACATTGTGCGGAGGAAGCCTATGTCGCTGCAAAATTGGAAATACTGGACTCTAACTGCCCTGAGCTGTGCCTGTCTGTTGGGAACAGGAAACCTAACCGCTCAAGCTTCAGGCGTAGATGACATCAGCGGCGCAGCGGCCTTCGATAGCAAGCGCATCGTCGTCGTCAGCGACACCAAAGCGCATAATTCTAAACCGCGTTTGCATATAGCGGCCTTCACCAAGAAGAAATGCCGCTACTTTCCCATCGAAGTTGCCGGCTGGGAGCTGCCCTCTGAACGTTCCAGCGACCTAGAAGCTATCTGCGCGGTTCCCAACGAACCAGGATATTACTACGCTGCGGAAAGCGGCTATTACCATGGCAAATGCGGGCGCATCTTCCGCCTGCACATTTTCGAAGATGAAGACGGCGAAGTGCACGCTCAGTCAGAAGGATCATTCCACGCCTTTCCCCCGCCCTACGCAGACAGCGACTACACCACTCCCGATCATCTGCAGATAGAAGGCATGGAAGCCATAGCTCATCCGCAAAAAGGAGATATTCTGCTGCTGGGGCTGCGCGGCAGTCAGAATCATCCCGGCACTCTGGTCTGGGGACGCCATTACGACGGCAAATTTTTAGTCAAGGATTCCTGTCCTATCGATCTGCGCGCTATCATCCCCGGCGGGCGCAGCATTGCCGATCTGCACCTTATTTCCAATCACGGTAAATATGACGTCATGTCCGTAGCCACCGTAGATCATGGCGACCAGGGTCCTTACGAATCGGCTGTCTGCCTCATCGGTTCCTTCGACCCCGATTCCCTGGAGTTTACCGCCTGCGAGCCCAAGGTCATCAACAAAATAGAGGGATTGAAAGTGGAAGCTTTGGGCGCTTCCCCCCAGATATTCCCCAATTCCAAGATGTTCATCGGCAGCGACGACGAAGCCCTAGGCGGCTGTATCAGACCCCTGCCCTCACGATAGCAGCACTCCCAGCGACATAAAAGCAGACGTTTCTCAAATTTCAGAGGAACGGCTGCTTTTATGATCTTCACCAACAATTAGCCAGCTATTACATGTCAGGTAAGCGTCAAATATGCCTGTTGCTGCGTTTTGCGACACGTTAATGTTTGCGTTATAGCTAATTTAATGGTCAAGTTAATATCCGATTCTCCCTACAGCTTTGGGCACCCCCTCTGTCGCAGTCGCGACTTCTCCCCCTCCCATCCTTTAGGGGGAGTCATAATGTGCCAATGATAAAGAATATTTATCAGTTAATAGTAAGCGCCAAAACTACGTTTGACGCTTACCATGTCAGCAGCTGATCGCTAATTTTAAGCTTAATTAAAACGTAACCGCATCGGCATCAGGCCAGATCGAACAGTTCCCGCAGATAGACGAACATCTTAGGGTCCTGTTCCTGAAGCACCTTGCGTTTGGCGGGAATGAAGAAAGCATCTACAGATTCGGCAAAATACTCAGCGGGATTGGTCGCCGCATAAGAAGAGACTAAACCCGTGCGTTCTTTGCGGAAAATGTTCCAAAGCTGGACAGAAAGAGGCAAGCGGCGGCGATGAGTTTCGCTGAAAGCGTGGTCAAAGGCGTGAGCAAATTCGTGCCGTCCCACCGAATGGTTGGGATTGCCCAGCTGCTCCTCCCCGATAACGAACAGACGCCGCGAGCTGTCATACAAACCGCGCACCACATCCCAAGGCCTGCCGTCAAAGGTGCGCTCACTGGGATGCACTATAGCGATATTATGGATGCGGATCTGCGACAGGCGCACATTGCGCTCCATGATGATTACTTTAACCCCAAACGATTTAACGCCGGAAACGATTTCGAAGCCCAAAGGTTCGAGCTCGTCTTGCAACTTTTCGCGCGCTTCTTTAGTGGGAGAGTAATAAATCATGCGATCTATCGTCTCGCGCACGGCCGAATAAACTTTAGTCTTAGGGCGGGGCGCTGACGCTACGTAATCGGAGAGCTGAATGGTGTTGGGGAAGACTGTCTTAGATTCCAGTTTGGGCTTCTCGTCTTCCATAGGCTCATCGCGAAAATCAGACAGTCCCTGCAGCAGCGCGGAGAAATCCTGTTCATCGCCCTGAAGGTATTTTTCGTACTCTTCCTCTTCCTGCTGCTGTTTTTTGCGTAGCTTTTTGCGCAGCTGCTGCAGATAAGCCTTAGCTTCCGGCGAAAGATTAACTTCGTCAGCAGTGGTGAGGAGCAGAGCAGTAGCGACGTCTTCATCAATATCCTTAAGCGTATTGGTCTTAACGCTGCGCGCGATCTCTCTCTGCACGGCTGTAAGATAACCGGCATCGTACATGCCCATGCTCAAACCGCTAATAGGTGAACCCATAATTACAGCCTCCTTCCTCTGCCATCCATTAAGGAAAGCCAGAAAACTAATGGTTTAGCTTTACTAACGAAATGGAACTAATAGATATATTATACCATTGAACAGCTGAGTTTGTCACTATAAGCAAAAAACATACAGCTAGTCAGCAAAGCGATCGGTAATAGGCATATCGTAATCGCAGCCAAACAGCGTAGTGCTCAGACGCAGGCCCAGCGGCCCCTGTTTGCGCTTAAATTCGTTGATGCGCACCAAACGCACTACCCTGCGCACCGCTGCTTCTTCATAGCCCTGTTCAATAATCTGTTCGGGAGTCAGCATCTGTTCCAGATAAAGCTGAAGAATACCGTCTAGAACAGCATAATCCGGCAGACTGTCGGCATCCTTCTGATCGGGACGCAGCTCAGCACTGGGAGGGCGGGTAATGATGCGCTCGGGAATGACTTCGCCGTCACGGTTGATCCAGCGGCACAGTTCAAAGGCTTCGGTTTTATAAACGTCTTTAATAGGAGCTATGCCTCCAGCCCCATCTCCGTACATAGTCGAGTAACCGCAGGCGGTTTCCGATTTATTGCCAGTGCAGAGCACTATCCAGCCGAATTTATTGGACAAAGCCATGAGAATATTAGCGCGGATGCGAGCCTGCAGGTTCTCCTCGGTAGTGTCGGGACGGCAGCCCGCAAATGTTTCCGCCAGCAATTCGTCAAAGACTTGGCGCGGTTTTTCAATAGAGATCACCCGCAAATCTATGCCTAAATTAGCGCACAGCTTTTCAGCGTCCTCCAAACTGATAGAGGCGTTATAACAGCTGGGCATGGCCACGCCGTGTACGTGCTCAGCCCCCAAAGCCCGGACCGCCAAAGCAGCCACTAAAGCGGAATCTAATCCACCGGATATACCCAGGACCACGTCTTTAAAACCATTTTTAGCCATATAATCGCGCAGTCCCAAAACAATGGCCTGAATTGTTTTCTCCCGCGGATCTGGGTCTTCGTAAGGAGGAATAACAGCCAAGGGTGCCTTGATTTCCTGCGACAAAATGGGCAAAACCAAGCTGCTGTAATTGACACCATAAGTAGGTTTGTAATCGCGGAAGTGGGGAACTGTCTGCTCCCGGAGAAGGTCATAGGTGATGAGCGCAGTTTCAAAGGTCGGTGCCCGATGCAAAAGCTGCCCTTCGGAAGAATAGATCTGAGAGCCGCCCTCGAAAACGATCTCGTCCTGAGCGCCGACGAGGTTGACCTCAGCGATAGCGCAGCCGTTGCGCAAAGAAATTTCCTTTAAATAGCGCTGACGGATTTCCACCCCGCTGGGGGTATAAGGGTGGGCGACCATATTCACCACCAGATGGGGATCGGTGCTAAGCACGTGGGCCACAGATGTGCTATGATTGCCGCGATAGAGATGATGGCCCAAATCCTCTCCCAAGACGACGGCAATACTCAGCTCGCCAATTTTATAAAAAGTGGGCTGGGCCGCTTCGGCTGCCGTGAAATAGGCACTTTCATGGAAATAGGGACGATCGCTGACCGTCTGTTTGCATATAATATCCACCAGCTGAGCGTCGTGAATCAAAGCCGCACAGTTATAGATACGGCTTTCATCGGCGCAGGGCAGTCCGACAATTGCGGTTATGCCCTGACAAGCCTGAATTATATTTTGCAATTCGGTGTGCAAAGCAGCAAAAAAGCTGCTTTTGCGCAGATGATCGCGCAAAGGCGCTCCGCTTAAAGCTAGCTGGGGAAAGACTATTAAATCTGAACTGAGACGGCGGGCCTGGTTAATTGCCGCAATGATAGCTTGGGCATTAGCCGCGAGGCCGCCCACCACAGGATTAGTCTGGGCGATACTTATACGAGCAAGAGTAGTATTCATAGCGGTTTCTTCTTAGCATAACGGCTGCTTCCTGTAAAAGACCATCATTTATTAAGACCGTCATATATTTGAAGTAACCATAAAGAGTTTCTATAACTTCTTATTTTAATACGTTTTTCGTTTCTGCGCAGGAAACGAACAAACAAAGCGAATTATTCTCAATTAATTAAAATTGTTTGTCATGGTCTTAGGAGGAGAACAAAATGAATTTGGGTCGTATCACCGCCGGCACACTGGCCACACTTACGCTGGCGGCTCCAGCCTGGGCTTCACCATTGTTCTCCGATGTTCCCACCGAACACTGGGCTGCTGATGCTGTGCGCGAGCTGGCGGGGAGAGGTATTATTGAAGGTTACAGCGACGGTACATTTCAGGGCAACAGATGTATGACGCGCTGGGAAATGGCCAGCCTGGTAGCCCGCGTGCTGACTCGCTTAGAGGCCTCCCAGCAATCTTTTGCTACCAAAGCTGAATTAGACGCGATAAATCGCCTCGTCGAGCATCTGCGTCCAGAATTAAACGCTTTAGGCGTGCGTTGCGAAGCTCTAGAGAAACAGACCGATCAGCTGCAGGCCCGAGTCAGCGAACTGGAACGCATAACTTACTATGGAAGTTTTCACACTATAGGCGTCGCCAACGTCGTTAAAGGGTCAATTCTCGGTACAGGCCGCGAGCCTATCGACTGGACCACCGGGCGCGTCCTCAAAGATGGCGAAGGCATGAGTATCAAAGGTCTGCTAGGCATCAATATCAGCATAAGCGACGATGTCAGCGCTGGAGCCGAATTTGCCGCTTATTCCAATGAAGCTGGCAAAGACGATATTTGCTCTTATTGGGGAGTTGAAGCTCCTTACAGCTGCAACATCTGGACATCGCGCAGCAGCATAGCCCCCTGGGAGCAGTCCGCCAACCACATGCCCTTTACCCGCATGACCTTAGACAATATATGGCTGAGTCACGCACCTTCAGGGACGCGTTTTGTAGCAGGTTCCTTCCGCCCCCGTCTCATGGCCGATTACATATTTAATGGTGCCCGCAACCCCAACATCCGCGGTTCTCAGTGGCTGCCATTCTACGGTTTAGACATAACCGGTTCTATCGGCGGTTTAGATTCTGGCTTTAAATATGAAGCGCTATACACGGTCAATCCCGGTAAATCCATTTACGAAAACCACAGCTACGGAGGGACTCTAAGCTACGAATTTGCCAACAACAGCGGCAGAGTAGCCATTCACGCGGTCAACCACCGCAACGAACGCGTCAGTGACGGTTCCCGAGCCGATGCCGGTTTAGTAGCTTTGCCCACCGTGTCCGCCTTCGGAGCGGCTCCGCCCGTACCCTCCAACACCTGGCTGGGCACTCACGCCGGTGACGCTACTCCTACAGCGAATACTATGGTCGGCCCCCAGCAGCAGTTCGGTTACGGCATCGATGCCAATTATACCATTCTGCCCGATTACGGTTTCACCATAGACGCTACTTTTGCGGGCAGCAATTACAATCCCGACACTTCCAACACTCTCTATCACGAAACCACCGCCGGTTATATGTATAAGATCGGTTTAGGACTGGCTCCCGTATCCGGCCTGCAGCTAGACCTTTCCTATCAGAGCGTCGATCCCACCTACGATCCGTTCATTTCTCAGTACGCCTGCGATACGCTAATTCCCGTATATCTGCCGTACGGCAGTTTCTATTCCGGCTACTATCAGATGCACGACTACATCAACTTGCCCAACAACCGCCAAGGGTTTAAATTCGCGGGCAGTTATCAGTTCAACGATAACAATACCCGCATTAAAGCCTCTTATTCCAACCTCCAGCAGATTAAAGCTACAACTCCTGAACAGTGCCAAAAGATAGGCAACATCGAACCGATTTTCGGTATGCTCTACGGAGGCGGCAATGAAAAAGGCAAAGTGCAGGGCTACGGCATCGGCGTAGGCCACACCTTTGACAGCGGTTTTGACCTCAACGCCAATTATTTCCACTACGATATCGACCGCTCAGCCGCCTTAGCGGAGAACGATATGAATTTAAAAGAGAATTTGTATCGCCTAGACGTTGCTTATCCGCTAATAGACGATGTGCGCTTAAGGGCCAGTTATGTCAATCTGACCTATAAGGGCCACACCGGGCTGCTGAATACCGATATTACCCAGCATACCCCCGGTATAGGTCTCGATTACCAGATGACCAACAATATCGCCTTCGCTTTCGATTATCGCTATATAGATTTCAAGCAAAAAGCTTATGAAGGTGCAGATTATTCCGCCAATCAGTTCATGATAGAGATGAAGCTCGATTTCTAAAGCCCTAACAGTTCCAACGGCTCTTTTCCTAGCTTACTAGCTTAATCCAGCTAACCATTAGGCGGACAAGCGAGTAGGCACAGCAGATAAGAGCCCATTTTATTGTTCAGAAAGCACATCCATGTATTACCTCACTCCCAGAGCCATAGTCACAGCTTCCATTATAGCCCTATTGGGGGCCCTGCCATATCCCTCCCAGGCCCAAGCCCCAGCAGTCACACCTACCCCAGCTTCGGGAACATCTACCGTTCCTGGTAATTCTGGCGGCAATCCTTGGGACAAGTACGGTGCCCCAGAAAGCTCGAAACAGACAAAAGCCGCTCCCGCTCCTGCACCTGCAGGCAGCAACCCCTGGGATAAGTACGACACTTCAGCAATAAAGAACAGCGTTCCCAAGACCTCACCTTCTGGTCAGGCCTCTCATGCGGCCAATCCCTGGGATAAGTACATAACTGACAAAGTCCCCATGGTCCCCTTTGCTCCTAACACTCCCAGCCAAATAAATGCCGGAGAGGGGTCCAATCCCTGGGACAAATACACTCCCGCCAGTATGCCGCAAGTTACCCCCAAGCACAGCCGGAACCAAGAACAGCCCAAAGTTCTGGAACTGGCCCCGCCTATGCCTGAGCGCAAAATACCCGAAGGCAGCAACAAAGTTTATTCCGAGCTTCCCATTGGCAAGCCCTACCATTATGCTATAGAATACAACGATCAGCTGATAGGTTACAGCGAATTCAGCGTAAGCAATAAAATCGTCCTCGATGGCCGTACCTCGTATCTTCTCAATTCCTCTTCACGGGTCAAAGTCGGTACCGACTCCATTTCTGACCTGCGCTATTTCAGCAAGATGCAGGTCAACAAGCGCGATTTGACGCCTACTTCGCTGATATGCAGCCAAAAATCTAACGCTGACGATTACCGCATCACCTGTATTTATTCGCCCAATATTGTCGCTCAGAGCAATACTACGGCCGATAAAACCAACAGCCGCATCCACACTCTGAAAAAGGAGACAGCCAACCTTATCTTCAACAATCTCTGGGGGCAGCTGGATACCTTTGCTGAACACTATTGGCTTTTGGCCATGTCTGCCATTAAAGGCGGTCAGGTGGAAGTATACGATCCCATTCTGCGCACCGATGGCAAAGTCACCGTTTACGCGCCCGTGCAGGAAAAATGGAGTGCCAATGGCCGGGATTATGCCTCCATGCTTTATACCATCAGCGATTTATACGGTTCTCCGCTGGCCCAGGTTCGTCTCGACGCGAAAACTAAAGAACTCTTAGAGATTAAAGAGATCGGTTCGGGTATTCACTTCCGCCTTTCCAATGCAGGTGTCGTCAAAGCTGTTGATAAAGCCGCAGGCGTCAACATGTGGCCCTCTAAAGTGCGCATCTCCAATATCTACTTCTCTGACCCCAACAAACTGACCCATCTTGAAGCCGGCCTGGAGATGTCCCTGCGCGGCGGGCAGTTAGCTCAGCACTCCATAACCGGATATGAGCAAAAGATGTACGGCCAAGTCAAAGAAGGCCAGCTTGTAGGGCGCGTTGTCGTCGATGTCAAGCCAGCTAAAATAAAGCAAAATCTAAGTTTTCCCATAGAAGAAGCCATTCCGGATAATCTCGCTCCATACTTGGAATTTGACGCGCACTCTGAAGCCGACAATCCCATTATTCTCAACAAAGCCAACGAAATTACCTGGAAAGCTGGAACTGTCTATCAGGCAGCCCGCCGTTTGACGGGGTTTATCGCTAATGATATTGAAAACGGCATCTCCCTGCCCTCGGCAGTGCAAACCTTAGAGCACAGTATCGGCAACCCCGAAAGCAAAGCGCTGCTATTAGTGGCTATGGCCCGGTCAGTAGGCATTCCAGCCCGCACAGTGGGTGGTTTAGTCTATCAGCGCGGCGAATTCGCGCCCCATTATTGGGCCGAGCTGTGGATGGGGCCAGAAGCGCAATGGATGGCCTTCGATCCCAGCACCAACGAAGCCGGTTCCGTCAACGCCAGCCATATCGCTTTGTGGCAAAGCGGCGATGTACAAAATCTCCAGATAGAAGTCGAAAAATTCGCTCCTCATCCGCAGCGCCAAGTGCCGTTTTTCAGTAAACAGCTGAAATGGTCCGTCGGCGAGAAGCGCACCTTCGCAATCGTCAGCGAAGGCAAGCGCATCGGCACCGAAACCGCGCATCTGCAGGATTTGCAGCTGATTGACAATCGCGAATCCTACAGTTTCCATGCTGAAACTGCCATGTTCGATCGCCCGCAGGAGCTGCCCGCGCTCAGTGCCCCGGCTGAGGAGAAGACAGCTGCCTCTGCACCAGATTCCGCAGAGAACAGCGAATCTTCTGCTTCCAGTCAAGAGAATAAAGCCGAAAACACCGGAGGGGAAAGCGTTTCCTCCGACGGCGCCAAGACAGCGGCCCCTGCTACGCCATCAGCTCCTGCTGCCGCAGAGGCTAAAAAAGATGCCGACACATCCGCAGCGCCCGCCCAACCGTCCTCTCCTAATTCTGATGCCGCCGGAAAGAAGCCAGACAATGCAGTTCCTACCGCAGCTCCCACTCCTATAGCCGGCGCTAAACGCCCAGACAGCCAGGGAGAACAGGCTGTCCCGCCTACCGTGGTACAGACCACTCCAGAAGCAGCTCTAACAGCCGAAACGATGAAAAAGGCGGCAGCAGAGAACAAGGCCAACGCCACAGACACCAACGATGCGGCGGCCCCGGCAGCCGGAGAAGAAACTGCGGCTGTCCCGCCCGAAACAGTATCTGTTGAGCCTCCAACAGTAACCGCTGTCAGCATCTGTGACAATCTCTATAACACCTATGGATTGCCCCAGAGCAGTATTATCAAAGTTAAAAAAGACCCCAATGCTGAGCCACAAGAGGTCAGGCTGCGTTTTTCCAATAACCGCGTGTACGAGCAGATGCAGGTTAACGGTCAGGAGGTAGAGCGCGAGGTTCCCGTATCCAACGGTTTATATTTAGCTGACCAGCGTTTTCTCTCCCAATGGGTTTTAGCTATAGAGCAGATACCCACCGATGAAGAGCAGGAGGGGCAGGAGGCCGGAACTTACTCGATCCATATCTTTGTACCGGAACTGCTCAGCTCTCAGGAGCTGCTGCTGACCGAAGACGAAGAGCAAAGCGAAATCACCCGCCTTGATGGAACCAAAGTGCAGACAACCTGCCTGCGCTCAGAAAAGGGCATGGAGTTCTACCTCGACGATAAACATCAGGTAGTAAAAATAGCCGTTCCCAACCGCAAAATAGAACTGTATTTGGAGAAGAGCGAATTCAGTTTAGAATAGCAGATCCGTTCAGAATCAAGGATAATGCAAGCTATATGGCCAAGTCCGAGGCGGACGACGTTTACTCCCACAGCAGACGGGAATTGTTATGGGCTGCTCCAGCAGGCCTCTTATTGCTTATTCTCGTCTTTGGCCCCTATCTGTTCACCAATAGCCTAATCTATAGCGGTGATTTCGGCAGTTCGTACCTGCTAGAGTTAAACATACCCCGGCGCGTGCTGGCTGCCCAGGCTCTGCGCAGCGGAGAACTGCCCCTCTGGGAGCCGAAGCTCAGCAACGGCCTGCCCTTACTGGCCGAAGGGCAGGCTGCCGTCTTTAATCCCTTCAGTGTCAGCGCTTACCTGCTGCTTCCGCCCACCCTAGCGACAAATATTTGTACTATAATCACCTTATTTATCGCCTGGATCGGAATGTATGGGCTGATCCGCACGTTCGGTTTACATCCTTTAGCTGCCTTTATGGGAGCAGTAGCCTATTCACTAGGCGGAGTATTTCTTTTTCACTTACATCACCTCAATCTCAGCCACTCTATAGCTTATCTCCCCTTGCTTCTAGCTTTGCTGCGCGGTTACGCTCACAGTTTAAGATATAAAAGATCAGCTAAACCATGGCTAATCGGCTTAGGAGCTGTATTGGTTCTGCAAATTCTCACCGGCCACCCCCACATGACCTATTTAAGCTGGATGGCAGCGGCAATATTTGTCATCAGCTCCTTATGGGGGGAGAATCGGTGTGCGTTCGAAGCGAATCTAGACAGCGAGGCGTCTGACCCGCCGGAACAGCGCAGAAATAGTTTACAAATTATCGTCACCGCCTGCGGGCAGCTCTTAGCTGTGGGGATAGTTTCCCTATTGCTCTGCTCAGTCCAGCTGCTTCCGACCTTTGAACTCAGTCAATTATCCAGCCGTTCTCAGCCTTACACCTGGGAAGCACTCAAGGATTCTCCTTTTACGCTGAAAGATTTACGCTATTTAGTCCAGCCCTACTGCTTTGGCAATCCCGCCGAAGGCACCTATCAGCGCACTAATCTAAATCAGGGTGTCTTTTGGGAGAATAATGCTTATATCGGCTTCATTCCGCTGGCCCTGGCTTTATTAACCCTAATTGACTGCCGCCAGCGCCACATCTCCTGGCTATGGTCTCTGGCAATTTTTTTTCTGGGCGCAGCGTTTGGGCCGCAAGGCTATATCTACTGGATATTCTGGAAGCTCTGTCCCGGTTTTAACCTTTTTCGCTGTCCCTCGCGTTTTCTCTTCGTTTTCAGCTTAATACTGACGCTGCTGTCAGCCTTTGGCTGTCAGCGACTGCTGCAGATGTATCAATTAAATCAGCATTGACAGCCAAGGCACTATAGCTGTCAATGCTGATTTAATGGTTTCGCAGATTAGCTGATTGCTAACTAAATGATAATTCCCCAGAGGCTTAGCCTCGGCTTAGAAGCGGCTTAACGCTACGCTCCAAGATTCCGTTCAGAGCCGCGATAGCCAGACCGTAGTTGGTTACTGCCGTACCAGCCTCGACACAGATCTGCAGGCGGTGCAGCATCCCCCTGCGGTTGAGCGTACAGGCCCCACAATGAATCACCAAATCATAATCGCCAAGGTTTTGGGGAAAATCGCGTCCCTGAACATGCTCTATCGTTATCCTCTCCCCTAATTTAGCCCTGAGCAGGCGCGGTATCTTCACCGTGCCAATATCCTCGGCGATGGGATGGTGGGTACAGGCTTCAGCTATAAGGATCCGTGCCTCGCCCCTCAAAGAAAGCAAGTGGTGAGCGCCTTCCAGCTGAGTTTTCCAATCGCCTTTATAACGGGAAAAGAGCACGGAGAAACTGGTCAGGGGCACAGCGTCAGGGACAATTTCCGCCACGCGTTTAAACGCCTGCGAATCGGTGATCACCAGGTCGGGCCGATTTTTCAAATTAGCCAAGGTCTGCTCGAGCTGCTCCACTTGGGTAACTACCGCACTGCAGCCCGCATCCAGGAGATCGCGGATGGTCTGCACCTGGGGCAGGATCAGCCGCCCCTTAGGCGCTTCCTTGTCGATGGGGACCACCAGCACAGCCGTACCGTGCACGGGCAGCAGGTCACTGACGATGGGGCGCTCTTCCAAGAACTCCGCCGGAGCTTTAGCGATGATGGCCCGGCGCAGCGCCGCCCCGGCTTCGGCGTCTTGCGCCGAGAGTCTTACCAGACTCGCCTCGGTGCGCACACCAGCGGGTACTGCCACACTGCCATCCTCATCTAAATGAAGGTCAGACTTATTGAGCACGACAATATAAGGTTTCTGCTGACGGCGAAAACTCTCCGCCAATTTTTCCTCAAACGGTCCCCAGCTACCAATTTCAGTGATAAGCAAAGCTATATCGCAGCGGTTGACGACCGCTTCGGTACGCTCGATGCGCAAAGCCCCCAATTCCTCTTGATCATCGTCAATGCCAGCAGTATCGATCAGAAGCACTGGACCCAGCGGCAGCAATTCCATGGCTTTTTCCACGGGATCGGTGGTCGTGCCCGGCTGAGGGCTGACGATGCTGATCTGCTGCCTAGTCAGTGCGTTGATTAAACTGCTCTTGCCCACATTGCGCCGCCCAAAAAAGCCGATATGCAGGCGCAGGCCTTTAGGAGCTGATAACGTTTGCGTCATGTAATTTTGTTCCCAACTAAATCAAATACTATACATTTATACCCCGAAGCTTGGCTTTTTTGAGTCAGCTTCGGGGCCAGCACTGTTTCGCACGGTTCAGCAGATCACATCGCGCTGGCCGGCTTTGACCATTGCGCTGAACTTGCGGCAGCGCTCCTGAGCTAAACCGCTCAGACTGTCCGTAACCTCGGCGATGACCTTCTCCCCGGCTTCTTTGGTCTCAGGAGACGCGAAGTCTTCCAGATACTCCTGAAAGGTGGCCACGGCGTTGGGGAAGCAGTGGTTCTTGATCTCTCCCGGCTTGGCCAGATCCATAAAGTCACAGCCGGTGCGCCCCATGCGGTAGCAGGCCGTGCAAAATGACGGAATATACCCGGACTGCGCCAGGGAGAGGATCACTTCGTCGATGGTGCGGTAATCACCGACCTGGAACTGCGAAGTATCGAATTTCTTGTTATCGGATTCCTCGTACCCGCCGGGATCGACGCGGCTGCCCGCAGAGATCTGACTGATGCCCAAGGAAATGCACTTATCGCGGAAGGCTCCGCTCTCGCGGGTGCTGAGGATCATGCCCGTGTAAGGCACAGCCAGGCGGGTAATGGCGATAATCTTCAAAAAGTCTTCGTCGCTGACCGGATAAGGCGGCTGGGCAGCGACCGAAGAACCCAAAGCCGGTTCCAGACGCGGGAAGGAAATGGTATGCGGTCCCACGCCGAAACACTCTTCCAGGGATTTGACGTGCAGCAGCGTAGCTAGCAGCTCAAAGCGCCAGTCGTAAAGGCCGAACAGAGGGCCAATGCCCACATCGTCGATGCCCGCTTCCATAGCCCGGTGCATCACGGTAACGCGCCAGTCGTAATCGGCTTTGCGCCCGCGCAGGTGCATTTTTTTATAGGTTTCGCGGTGATAGGTTTCCTGAAAACACTGATAAGTACCGATGCGCGTGGCTTTGAGATCGCGAAAATTCTCGACGGAAAGCGGAGCAATATTGGCGTTAAGGCGGCGAATCTCACCCTTAGGCGTCTTGACGCTGTAAATGGCCTCGATAGCGTCGTAAATATATTGCAGGCTATGTTTAGAATCGTAGGCTTCGCCAGCTACCACCAGCAGCCGCTTATGGCCGTGATTGACCAAATAATTCACTTCGCTCTTAATTTCATCCATATTTAGCGCCCGGCGCTGCAATTCCTTATTGGAAGAGCGGAAGGCGCAGTAAGCGCATTCATTGCCGCACAAATTGGATATGTACAGAGGCGCAAAGAGCACGATGCGGTTTCCGTATATGGTTTCCTTAACGCTGCGGGCTGTATGGAAGAGTTCTTCCAAAAGCTGGGGATCGGTTACAGCCATCAGCTTAGTCACCTCTTCCAAGGTTAAACCTTGGGCCTCTCTAGCCTTAGCCAATATATCGCGGACAGCCGCAGGCTCAGCGCACACATTTTCCAGCAAAGCCCCGATTTTATTTTCGTCGATAAAAGTGCCTTTTTCCAAAACAGTACCCATATCATTCACACAGCTTTCAAAAAGATAAAATAACTCCTGCAATATTTGTCATGCTTATACAAAATTTAAAATCCGCTGCGCACCTGCTTACGCCGCGTTTTTCCTACATTGTGCTCTGCTGAAGCCGCACTTGGCGGGGGCTGGTACTCGGCTGTCCCCCCAGACAGCGCTGCCCAGCCATATCATTTCCCTAGATACACTCTGGGGATATGCATAGGCAAACGCGTCACCACTTCGTAGTTGATAGTCCCGATATGCGCCGCGACTTCATCAGCACTGATTCTCTCTTTTCCCTGAGCGCCGATCAGCACCGCTTCGTCGCCCACCTTAACCTCGGGAATATCGGTGATGTCGGCCATGCACAAGTTCATGCAGACCCGTCCCATAATCGGGGCGCGCCGACCACCGATCAATACTTCTCCGCAATTGCTCAAATGACGATCGACGCCGTCAGCATAACCCACCGGCAGCACGGCTACCTTGGTATCACGGCGGCAGGTAAAGGTGCAGCCGTAACTCACGCAGCTACCTTGGGGCAATTCTTTGACCTGCATGACTAAGGTCTTAAAACTGAGAGCTGGCTTGAGCAGATCGCTGGCTGCCGGAATTTTCAGTCTGCTGCCCCGGCCGCTGTCCAAGACCTGCATTTCACCCCGCAAGGCACCGAAGAACAGCCGGAATTCAGGAGACGGCCACAGACCATACAGCGCGATCCCCGCCCGCACCATATTAAAGCCGAAATTATGAAACGCCATCAAACCGGCGCTGGCGGTCATGTGCTGCCAAGGCAGTTCTATCCCAGCCTTTTTTATCGCCTCAACGCATTCAACAAACCCTTGCCACTGCTTCTGGGTATAATGCTGGTCGAAACAGTCAGCATTGGCTAAATGAGTATATATGCCATTAATTTTAATATTGGGGAGCTCAGCCACGGCCAAAGCTAGCCTTACAGCCTGTTCGCCGCTCAGGGACAGACGTCCCATACCAGTATCTATTTTAAGATGGACTTCCGCAGTTTTGCCCAAACGCACTGCTGCCTGAGATAGTTCCCGGGCAAACTCCAAATCATAGACGGCGGGACAGGCACCAGCCACAATCATGCGTTCCAAATGGAATGATGGAGTGGGAGCGATTATCACTATAGGGGCGGTAATTCCGGCCCGGCGCAGGCGTTCAGCTTCATCGGCGCTGACGACAGCAAATCCCCAAGCGCCCGCTTTGGCCAGGGTTAAAGCAATCTTTTCCAGACCATGGCCATAAGCTTCGCTTTTAACCACCGCTATGACCTCGGCGGGAGCGGCCAGCTGTTTCAGCTGACAAAAGTTATAAAGGATGGCATCCAGATCAATTTCGATCCAAGTAGTATGGCGGGGAATATTATCTTTCAATTTAAGCAGCCCTGCAATTATCGTATAGCTTAATTCCTGACGCTATGGCGCCAAAGCTTATGTTTAGCAAACTATTATATACCTAATTCGCTGACAATTAAATAGCGGCTGCAGAAATGCCTTAATGATGATTCCCCAAACTAGGCTTCCCACTACAGCCTTGGGCACCCCCTCTGTCACATTCGCGACTTCTCCCCCTCCGATCCTTTAGGGGGAGTCAGGTTCAATAACCTCAGCTACAGGGCCCGCAGAAGACGCGCCGGCACTCCGGCATAGACGCCGGGTTCGTCTATAGAGCGAACGACCACTGCCCCCGCGCCGATAAGGCAGCCGCCGCATATACTAAGATTATTGCTGACAGCGCTGCCTATGCCAATCTGCACTCCCTCCCCCACACAGACCGTACCCGCCAAAGCCGCTTTAGGGCAAATATGCACGAAATCGCCGAGGCGGTTATCGTGCTCTACTACACAGGATGTATTTAAGATGCAGTGGCCTCCCACGGACGCTCCGGCATTGACGATAGCTCCTGCCATAACCACCGTTCCCGCACCCAGGCTGACTTCGGGAGCGATGACGGCGCGGGGATGCACCGCTGTGTAATAATTGACATTATGCGCCTCAGCTATCTTTTTGCGGGTCTTATTATGGCCTATAGCGATGATGAAGCGGCAGCCCTGCGCGGCATAAGCGGCAATATTCTCTAAAGTTCCCAGCCAGGGACGGCCCAAAAGCAAACGCCCCTCACAGCCGAGATCATCATCGAGAAAGCCGACGACTTCGGCTCCGCTCTGAATCACCGCATCGGCCACGACTTTGCCGTGACCGCCGGCGCCTATAATTATAACTTTATGCATACTACAGCCTACGTCCCCGCTGATTTGATCTCTTCGTTGATGTCCCGCAAAGACATATCCGTCAGTCCGTTGGTCTGAGCCTGAGAGCGCAACGGCATGAAGGCCTGCCAAGCGCCTTCCCTGGTAATCTCCTGAGCGGGAGCTGTCATGAAGTCATCCTGCCCCATACAGGCAGACCGTTTCCGTATTTTTTCATTATAATCTATCATAGCAAAATACAGATACAATCAGCAATATTTATCATCAAAAAAAGCATCAGACGCAAGGTTTGATGCTCCGAATATTCCTACATACAAACGCCGACTACGGAGTGCAGCGTCCGCAGGGAGAATACCCTTTTTTGATTAAATCGTCCCTATAACCGGTATAGGTCTGCGGATTGTTCATCTTCTTGGCTGACGCGCAGCTGGGATAGTGGAACTTCATGCTCTTGGTATTGAGCACATAGGTCATTTGCACTTTGCTTGAAGACAGCAAGGTCAAATCTGAAGGCAGCCGGCAATCCGCTTCCTGACCGCCAAAACTTTCAGCAGCAGGTATTATATCCCGCGATGTATTTTCTAATCCGGCGCAATCAACAGGCGCAGCGCTGACGGCGCCGCAGAGCACCGTACAGTAAAGGGCAAACGCCGCAGCCAAGATTCCCAAACGTCTAAACATAAACAGGCAGCCTCCTTTAACTAAATCAACGGACATATCAGCCGCCGCGCTGATTTGCTAGAAACATATCAAACAAAACCGATGTGTCCGCTCACCATAAAGCTGTAATACAGAATTTAGGTTGAAGCCTTGAATATCCTTCAAAGCGCTTTAACAGCGCAGACAAACGACTCGGACAGCGAAACCCCAAACTCAGGCCTTCTTCACGCCGCCTTTATTCATGGAATATCCCAGGATCGTACCGACAATACCGCCCACGATGTGGGTCAGATTGGAAACGTTATCGCTGACGAAAATGCCGTCAAAAATTTGCTGCCCAATGTAGAGAACCGCCACCAAAATAAAAGTCAGGGGAATCTGGCCATCCTTAATGCAGGTCAATGAAGAGAGCAGAATAAAGGCGAAGACCACGCCGCTGGCTCCTAAAAGCTGGGAATGCGGAAAAATTATCACATTTATTATTCCCGTAACCAAAGCCGTAACCGCTATAACCGTCAGAATATTCCGCGAACCGTACTTTTCTTCGAGCAGCGGGCCGACGATCAATATCAGCATAATATTGCCCATAAAATGATCCCAGCCGCCATGCCCCAGCACATGTCCGAACAGACGCAAATACGTCAAAGGATCGGACAGAGGAGAAGCGTACACGCTAAACAGTGCGCGGTTAGAAGCCCCACCAGTCACTATGCTGAGGAGCATTACCGCAAAGCAAGCCAGAGTAAAACCGAGAATTACCGGAGAATTAAAGGATACTTTTACGTTTTTCATTATCTGTCCGCACCTTATTGACAATATAAATATTGGTATTGTGCAATACTATTTAGCTATAATCCTGCTCCGCCAATTCTATGCCCCGGCGCAGCACCTCCAAACCAGCTTTCTTATCCGCCACATTTTCTGTCAGATACTGTTTCCAAGCCCGTGAACGGCGGCAGCCATGGTACACGCCCAACAAGTGCCGGGTAAAATGCGACAGATATACGCCTTTGTCCATTTCCCGGGCGATATACGGTAAAATCGCTTCCAGAAACTCCCTCCGCGTTGGCGGTGTAAACCTCTCGTCGCCGTAAATAACTCTATCAACATCGGCCAGCACATAGGGATTGTGATAAGCTACCCGGCCCATCATCACCCCGTCCACGCGTTTTAAGTGTTCCTGACACTGTTCCATAGTGGCGATATTGCCGTTGATGACGATTTCCAACTGCGGGAAAAGCTCTTTAACCTTATAGACATCGTCATAGCGCAATTCCAGCAGAGAGCGGTTCTGCTTGGTATTCATCCATTCGATGTTGCCGCCCCGGGCGTGAATGATGAAGGTATTGCAGCCAGCCTCGTGCAGCAGCCCCACAAAATCGATAAAGCGCGTCAGGGGATAATCATTGCCCACACCCAAACGGCATTTAACGGTGACCGGACAGGAAACCCGGGCACACATAGCTTTCACGCAGCGAGCCATAAGTTCTGGTTCCAGCATCAGCCTAGCCCCAAAACCTCCATCAACCCCGCGCGGACTGGGACAGCCCAAGTTAACGTTAATCTCGTCAAAGCCCCATTTTTCTCCCAGCACAGCAGATTCCGCGAAGAGGTCCGGTTCACAGCCGGCCAGCTGCAGAGCGACAGGAGAACCCAAGTCGTCAAAATTGGCAAAACTAGTGTATTTGCCGGAGGTAATGGCGCGGATGTTGACGAGCTCGGTATACAATACAGCCCTTTTAGTCAAATGGCGTATAAAATAGCGAAAATGACGGTCGGTAGCTCCCAGCATGGGGGCTACACAAAATCTGTGTTCCATGTTAGCTGTCCAGTCACTGGCTAATATCATGTAGTTAGCTGAAAAAGCCCGGGAGCTTTTCTAAGCCTCCGGGCTTTTATTTCAGCCTATCCTAGGACTACTTCTGTACGTAGAAGGGACGGGGCTGATAGTGAGTGTGCAGATACTTGTGAGCCACGTGGCTGTTGGGTGCTTCCAAGAATTCCTTGTAAAGCTCCTGCACTTCCGCGTTTTTGTGCGATTTTCTCTGCTCGCACTTTTCATCTTCCTCGTACAAAGCCGCGGCGCGGGCCGTCTTGGGCTCGACATCCAAGCGGGCTTTAGCGGAAACTATGGACTGACCGCCGCCATGCACGCAGCCGCCGGGGCAGGCCATAACCTCGATGAAGTGATACTGCTTCTCGCCGGACTTGACAGCTTCCAAAACCTTGCGGGCGTTGGCGGTGCCGTGAGCGATGGCGATCTTGACTTCGGTGTCCTTACCGTCAATGGGCAGGGTCAGGGTAGCTTCTTTGACGCCTTCGATGCCGCGGCAGGCCTTATACTCGAAGTCGGGCAGGTCTTTGCCAGTCAGCACATCGGCCACGGTGCGCAGAGCGGCTTCCATAACGCCGCCGGTAGCGCCGAAGATCACGCCGGCACCGGTGTACTCGCCCATCAAAGGATCGGGCTTCTCATCGGGCAGGCTCTCGAAGCGGATGCGGGACTGCTTGATCATATCGCCCAGCTCGCGGGTGGTGATGGAAATATCCACATCGCGATAGCCATCGACTTCCATCTCGGGACGGGAAATCTCAAATTTCTTAGAGGTGCAGGGCATGACGGACACGCAGACGATGTCCTTGGGATCGATGCCCGCCTTCTTGGCGTAGAAAGACTTCACCATAGCGCCGAACATGTTCTGCGGTGACTTGCAGGTGGACAGGTTGGGCAGGAACTCGGGGAAGTTCATCTCGCAGAAGCGGATCCAGCCGGGAGAGCAGGAGGTCAGCATGGGCAGGACGCCGCCATTCTTCACGCGGTTCAAGAACTCGTGACCCTCTTCCATAATGGTCAAGTCGGCGGACCAGTTGGTATCGAAGACTTTGTCGAAGCCCAAACGGCGCAGAGCGGCGACCATCTTGCCGGTCACGCGGGTGCCCACGGGCAGACCGAACTCTTCACCCAAAGAGGCGCGCACGGCGGGCGCCGTCTGTACGACCACATGTTTGGTAGGATCGGCGATAGCCGCATAGACCTGGTCCACATTGGAACGCTCGTGCAGAGCGGCCACGGGACAGGCGTGGATGCACTGACCGCAATAGACGCACTCGACGTCTCTCATACTGAAATTGAAAGCGGGAGCGACCTCGGTCTTAAAACCGCGGTTGGTGAAATCCAGAACGCCGATGCCCTGGACGTCGCGGCACATGCTCACGCAGCGCCCGCAAAGAACGCACTTGGAGGAGTCGCGCACGATGGAAGTGGAAAGCTGATCCACGTGCATAGGGCGCTTCTCGCCCTCGAAGCGCACATTCTCCACACCCATTTCGCGGCAGAGTTTCTGCAGCTCGCACTTCTGGTTGCGAATACAGGTCAGACACTCGCAGCGGTGGTTGGCCATGATGAGCTCCAAGTTCATCTTGACGGCTTTGCGCACGCGCTCGGTATTGGTGCGGATGTTCATGCCTTCTTCCACTTTCAGAATACAGGAAGCGGGCAGATTGCGCATGGGACGGCCATTGATGTCGGCTTCAACAACGCATAAGCGGCAGGAAGCCACTTCGTTGATGTCCTTCAGATAGCACAGGGTGGGAATATCGACTCCGGCTTCGCGGGCAGCCATCAGAGCGGTATAATCTTCCGGAACACTGACATGTATTCCGTTAACGGTTACATTAACATTAGCCATGTTCTAAAATTCCTCTATTTTCTCACGATGGCATTGAAGCGGCAATTATCCATACAGACACCGCACTTCACGCACTTGGACTGATCGATGACGTGAGCCTCTTTGACCTTGCCAGTAATAGCGCTGGCCGGGCAGTTGCGGGCGCAAAGCGTGCAGCCTTTGCACTTGTCGGCTATAATCTCGTAATGGACCAGCTTGCGGCAGACACCGGCGGGGCAGGACTTTTCGTTCACGTGAGCTTCATACTCATTGCGGAAATGCTTCATGGTAGAAAGCACGGGGTTAGGAGCGGTTTGGCCCAAAGCGCACAGAGAAGTAAGTCTAATGTTCTCAGCCAGCTCGTCCAAGGCCTTCAGGTCGTCCATAGTGCCCTTGCCGCTGGTGATCTTGTCGAGGATCTCCAGCATGCGCTTCGTTCCCTCGCGGCAGGGTGTGCACTTACCGCAGGACTCGTCCACGGTGAAATCGAGGAAGAAGCGGGCAATGTCCACCATGCAGTTGTCTTCGTCCATGACGATCATACCGCCGGAACCCATCATCGAACCGATAGCCACCAAGCCGTCAAAGTCAATGGGAGTATCCAAATTCTCAGTGGTGATGCAGCCGCCGGAAGGGCCTCCGGTCTGGACAGCTTTGAAGGCCTTGCCGTTGGGGCAGCCGCCGCCGATGTCGTAAATGACCTCGCGCAGGGTAATACCCATGGGAACTTCCAGCAGACCAGTGTTGTTGATCTTGCCGCCCAAAGCGAAGACCTTGGTGCCGGGGGATTTCTCAGTACCGAAGCTTCTGAACCAATCGGCACCCTTGCGGATGATCTGAGCGATATTAGCCAAGGTCTCCACGTTGTTGATAACGGTGGGCTTGCCCCATAGACCCTTGTTGGCGGGGAAGGGCGGCTTGTTGCGGGACATGCCGCGCTTACCTTCGATGGAAGCGATCAGAGCGGTTTCCTCACCGCACACGAACGCGCCCGCGCCTAAGCGAATATCCACATCGAAATCGAAGCCGGAGCCGAAGATATTCTTGCCCAGCACGCCAGCTTCTTTGGCCTGGGCGATGGCGATCTTCAGGCGCTCAACAGCGACCGGGTACTCAGCGCGCACATAGACATAAACTTTAGTAGCGCCGATAGCATAGCCGCCGATAGCCATAGCTTCCAGCACGGCGTGAGGGTCGCCCTCTAACACGGAGCGGTCCATGAAAGCGCCGGGGTCGCCTTCGTCAGCGTTGCAGATGATGTACTTCTGGTCGGCTTTATTGGGGGCGGCAAAGCTCCACTTCAAACCGGTGGGGAAACCGGCGCCGCCGCGGCCGCGCAGACCGGAGGCCTTCATCACGTCGATGACTTCAGCTGGGGTCATTTCACACAAAGCTTTACGCAAAGCTTCGTAACCGTCTTTTGCGAAATATTCGTTGATATCCTCGGGATTGATGATGCCGCAGTTGCGCAGGACCACGCGTTTCTGCTTAGCGTAGAACTGCAGATCTTCCAGGCGTTTGGCACCGTTGGCTTTCTTATCTCCGGCGATGGTGTACTCTTCCACCACTTTGCCGCCCTGCAGGTGCTCCTCGACCACGCGGGTCATCTTCTCGGGGTTCATGTGGATGTAGGTCACTTTGGGCTGGCCGGGCACGAACACTTCCACCAAAGGCTCGTAAATGCACATACCGATACAGCCGGTGATGACGGGATTGACGTTCTCGAGCTTACGGTCTGCGACTTCTTTTTTCAAAGTCTCGTAAACAGGACGGGCGCCTGCGGAAATGCCGCAGGTGGCCATGCCGACCACGACTCGGGTCTTGTCAGGGGATTCCATGGCCTCTACAGCCTTGGCTTTGAGAGCTTGCAAATCGATACTCATTATGGCTCCACCTCTACCCCTTATACTTATTCAAGATGCCGGGGATCTTAGACACGTCATCCAACTTGCCATAGACGTCGTCATCGATCATCATAACCGGCGCCAAACCGCAGCAGCCCAGGCAGCGCGTGGCTTCCAAAGTGAAGAGACCGTCTCCGGTAGTCTCGCCCACATTGACGTTCAGCTCGCCGCAGACTTTATCCAATACCGCTTGAGCGCCTTTAACATAGCAGGCGGTTCCCAAGCATACGCCGATCTTGTGTTTGCCCTTAGGCGTAATGGCAAACTGGCTGTAGAAGGTAGCCACACCGTAAAGCTCAGCTACCGGCACGTTAATCTGTTCAGAGATGAATTTCTGGACTTCCAGAGGCAGATAGCCGAACAGGCGCTGCGCTTCCTGGAGGACCGGCATAGTCACGCCGGTTTTGCTTTCCAGAGAACCGATGAATTTCTTCAGTTCTTCAAATCTGGGGTCATTAGCATCAAGACAACCGCAGCTGCATTTGCACTTGCACTCGTCGTTCACGTTCCCACGTCTCCTCTTATCGCTCATCAATGCCGCTTTGTTTTACATCAATGGCATTGAAAATGTTGACTGATATATGTTATCGCTGCGCTAAAGCCAGCTCAAAAGTTAGGGCCCAGCTCGCGCCTGCCCTCAAATTTGTCTTAAAATGATGTCCTGTGCCTCCATTACAACGCATCCGCATCAGGATAAGCGCCGAGGCATAGTTTGAAGATATTCTGACAATATTCTTATAATCCTGCTGACAGCACCGTCAGCCCATAAGCGCAGGCTGAAAGAAACAGCGGAAAATCTGAATTTCCTTACACAGGAAACCGCTATTTCGATTGCCTAACATATCAGCAAAACCAAACGTCTTAAGCCGGACAGCGAGATTCTAGCAAGCAACACAAGACTAAAGATAAGGCAAAAAATGTTATAATAAATCAAGAGACCCCCGGTTACCCGCTGCTTAAACGCGCCGTCTATTATTGCACCAGAATGCTTTCCGCGCAAAAGAATACCGTATTTTCAGATTCTCAATACGATAAGCTGCGCAAAGTGTATTCCGTGTGGATTTGCCTGAAACCGCCCAAACGTCTGGAAAACACTATAACCAAATTTCACACGGTGCAGACGAACATCATCGGAAACGTAGAAGAAAAACCGGGAAATTACGATTTGCAGACCATAATTATGCTGTGTTTGGGAAGCCTTGACAGTCCTGACAGCAAAGGTATATTAAGATTTCTAAGCGTGCTTTTTTCCAACGAATTACGAGTTGACGAAAAAAAACTAATATTAGAAAAAGAATACAGTTTAGCCATGACCCAAAATATGCAAGAGGAGGCCAAGAGAATGTTTAATTTCAGTGATGTTCTAGTAGAAGAAAGCGAAGCGCGGGGAGAAGCGCGGGGAAAGGCTATCGGATTAGAAAACGGCATTTTAACTTCCCTGAAAAACCTCATGGCCAACATGAACCTTACTGTCCAGGAAGCCATGAAAGCCCTGGGCATACCCGAAGAAGACCGTCCCCGCTACTTAGAAAAGCTGGCCTCCGAACGCCAACCCCAGTAAGCGCGGCGGCCTCCGCAATCCAACGGCCGCGGCAGCGGCTAATGATCGAAAAACGCCCCGGAAGCACAATTCCGAGGCGTTTAACTGTTTACGCGGCAGGGCTAAATAAATTTAATCTGGCAGCCGCTGTAACGGAACAGAAAGCTAAGGAAGCACTGATTAATCAGCGTTTCCCTAATTGGTAATTTGATAGCGCATAAAGAAACTTTCCCTGCCATACCAAGTTATGAATATGCTGGCGAGACCTGTATGCAGAGCTTTCAGCTGGCTGCCGTCCACTTCAATATAATAGGTATTACCGCTGCGAATATTCGTCGCGGTCACGGTAATTTCGCCGTCATTAGTCGTTACATAAGCCTTGAAATATCCCACCTCGCCTACAGCAAATGAATATTTGGGAGTGGTGAACTCCGCATCGGCATAAACGTCACAACCTTTCATAAAGCAATTGCCGCTGCCCATGGTATAACTGTCTTCCGCCGCGGACAGGCGGCAGGCGCACAACGGAAAAACATTACGAACGTCCGGTCCTTCGTTTATATCGTTATCACAGAGCAGCAGCAAAGTCTCCGCCTTAAAGGAAACTGATGCCTGCAGAATAAAATAATCCTCGCTGTCTCCTTCAAAGGGATCGGTCATAGACTTAACGGTTATCTTGGCAATATCCTCTTCGTCAAGCTGAGTTCCCTCAATAACCTGACCATCAGCATCTAAGGCGGCAGCTCTGATAAAATACAACCCGGATTTGCTCTGGCCATACTGCCAATACATGTAGTCATACGCAGCCGGAACATACAGGGTAAGACTGCGCAGAGTGGATACGGTGATCTCCGCCTGGTTCTGCAAGTCATAACCCTCAGCCGTACAGATTAGAGACGCGCTCTCCCCATCGTCGGCCTCGGCGCTCACGGACACTGTCAGTACGCCGGCCCCGCCTTCCGCGCTGAAATGCTCCGCCGTCTGAGAACCGATCTCCGCCGCAGCCGCAGCATCAATATACCTATAGGTGCTATCGCCGTCAGCGGCAATGAGGCGGCACTGCCGGGAAGCCCCGGGAAAAAGCGCCAGTTTAGCCTCGATCTTGGCGGGATCGCCGATCTCCGTTTCACCCTCGTATATCCTGCCGTTTTGGAGTTCATAATTCGGAGACAAAATCCAGGCCGAAACGGGAACGGGAGAAGGCCCGGGAGTGGGAGCCGGACTGGGAGACGGCGCAGGGCTCGGCTCAGGGCTGACTGT
>JAUNIO010000042.1 GCA_030535355.1 bacterium
CTCAGCGGCAGCAGTGGTCACAGCGGCAGGCGCCTGCTGCGCAGCAGCTTTTTCTTCACCCTCCTCTAAGTCATTTACAGCCAGGACCGGGGGCTGGACCTGTTCCTCGGTCAGCCGGAATTTAACATGAATAATTATTTCCGTGCCATTTCCCGGCGAGGTACGCACCTCGATAGTTCCGCCCATCAGATCGACGATACTCTTGGTAATAGGCAGCCCCAGGCCTGCGCCTTCTAAGCCGCTGTCAGTCGAAGTGCGCTCTCGCTCAAAGACATTGAACATCTTTTCCGCAAAGTCCTCAGACATACCGATCCCGCTGTCTTGCACGCGGATATCGTACAGGCTGCAGCCGTCTGCGCTGCCCACTTCCGCCATAGTCACAGAGACTCTTCCTCCAGCAGGCGTAAATTTGTACGCGTTGGAAACTACGTTCAGCAGCACTCGGTTCAGAGACTTTTTATCGCATAATACCCAACGGTTTTGCACTTGTTCAGCCGAGACGGTGAATTCTAAATGCTTCTGACGCATCTGCTCACCAAAGACATCGCGCATTTCCTCAAGCACCTCGCCGATGTCCGTAGGTTCCTCGTTTAGGTCCAAGATGCCCTTCTCGATCCGGCTCATCTCTAAAATATCGTTAATAAGAGACAGCAGGCTCTGGCTGGAGGTTTTTATTTTGCTCAGATAAGCGCGCGCCTTGGCGCCGTCGGGCTCTTGCAAAGCTAAGTTCGTGTACCCAATAATGGCATTCATAGGGGTGCGGATATCGTGAGACATATTGAACAGGAAACGGCTCTTAGCCAAGCTTCCCTCTATCGCGCGTATTTTTTCCCGCTCTGCCGCCTCTTGCTTAGTGCGCACCAGGCTCTGAATATACAGCATGATCAGCAGACCAAAAAATATGAGCAAAAAGAGAACTATGCCTCCCCCGAAAAGCGACTGCCTCACTTCATCGAGACTGCCCTTTTCCACCAGCAGTTTGCCCATCCACATCAGAGCCGCATAGACCAGCAGCGAAAACAACACTGCGCCTGCAGTGGACATACTGCTATATTCCGTCAAAGAACTGCGCTCGACGGTCCGCCAATAGAAAGCGAATCCGAGCAGACACCATAAAGACAGCAGTAAAAAAGCCTCACTGCCCATAGCCTCCAAAGCTGCCAGACGGGGAACCAGCTGCACAACGCCAAACAGCACCGCAATAAGCGTGCCAATTATACCGATCGCCATAATCCGGCGGTTGCGCTCCGCTTTGGCAAACTGATAAGCCGCCGCAGAAGTATAACCGTAAGCGACTATAGCTCCGAATGAGGTTAAATCCACAAACCAGTTCAGAGTGTTTCTGCCCAAAAGAGAAATTAATATCGACAAAACCATGACAAATAAAATACTGTAGGATGTTTTTGCAAATTTATCAGACAGTATTTTATCTTCCGCCATAGTAGAAAGCACGCGCAGCATAGCCCTGTAAGCTCCGATTATACCGGTAAGGATAGCGGCCATAGCCGTTAGGCTGATGAGAGCTAAGCCGCCGCTTCCCATGAGCGTTCGGGCAGCATAAAAAGTCGGCACGGAAATAACACCCTGCAGATTGCCTAAGTCGGAGAAATAAGCGCCCAAAGAAACATATCGGTCCGGCACAGCCGACACGCTCACCAGCAGCATAGCCATATACGCCAGAGCTGCCAGCAAGATAGCGCAGAGGACGACCCGCGGCGCTTTCTCGACGGGGAACTTAAAATGGGCGGTATCGAATGACACCACTTCAAAGCCCACAAAAGCCCAGGGGGCCAAGATAACTATGCTAAAAATGCCATATCCCTGGCTAATTCCTTGAAAACCGCTAAAACCGATTACCTCCGGCGTCAGCACCTGGGGCAGACAGCAAGACAGCACGGCCAAAATTCCTAAGCAGAGAATAATGGCCAGCACCGTATTCAGGCGCTGCAGCACGGGTTTGGCAACGATGAACAGCAGACCCACCCCCGTCAAAGCCAAAACCGAAAGGGCGATCTCCCGCAGATAAATGGGATTCCCTCCCACCGTATAAAGATGCTCCCCCGGCGGGCCGCTGCCCATCAAAGTATGGATCACGAGAAACAGAGCTGTGCCATTTAAAAAGACTACAGTCAGATAAGAAAGGCAGAGAAACCAAGAGCACAGAAAAGCGTGTTCGCGCCCAAACGCAGCTTTAGTGTAGGAATAGACACCGCCGGTCCAGGGAAAGCGCACCATCAGATACGAGAGGCTGCTGCCGATGATCAGCATGACCGCCAGACTTATAGCCATAGCAATGAGCGTGCCCGCCACTCCCGCTACAGGCAAAAAGGTCGTTCCCGGCATGACAAAAGCACCCCAGCCCACCATGCAGCCGAAGGCCATTCCCCAAACATCCAGGAAGGACAGATAGCGGTCCAGACTCTTGGTATTGATTTGCTCAGCCATATCGCTTAACCACGTTTTCGCTCGACAACTGTTTTTAATTCCGTTTTTTCACTTTTAACGTTTTCAGCAGTTTTCTTTTTCCCATATCAATTCTTCCAGGGTCTTATATAAATGCTCCGGCTCTACAGGTTTGGAAAGATGGGCGTTCATGCCCACCTGAAGCGAGCGCTGCACATCTTCGTCAAAAGCATTGGCAGTCATAGCGATGATGGGAACGCTTTTAGCATCCGCCCGCTCCAGATCGCGGATGAGGGCGGTAGCCTCGAGGCCATCCATTTCGGGCATGCGCACATCCATCAAAATAGCGTCATAATAATGCGCCGGGCTATTGGCAAATAACTGCACAGCCAAACGCCCGTTTTCCGCGTGATCGATCTCCGCGCCGCGCGATCTGATCAGCTCTTTCACGATTTCCGCATTGATAAAGATATCTTCGGCCAGCAGGATATGTTTGTCTTTAAGATCGGCACGCTGCTTTTCCCGCAGCAAATTCAGGCTGTTGCGGCGGGCGATGCGCACAAATTCTTCAATAACGTTCGCTGCGAAGAGCGGCTTGGACAAGAAGCTATCTACCCCAATATGCAGGGCTTCGTCCATAATCTCATCCCAGCTGTACGAGGTCAGAATAATCACCGTAGTATCCGGGCTGAAACGCTTGCGGATCTCTTTGGCGACTTCAAGGCCGTCCATTTCCGGCATTTTCCAATCCAGCAGCACTAAGTTATAGGGTTCCTGCTTGGCGCTGCTCACTTCCATCATATCTATGGCTTCGCAGCCATTCAGACAGGTATCGGCGCGGATTCCCGCTTCTTCCATAACCACCAGAGCATGTTCACAGGCAATAGGATCGTCATCTACCACGAGAACGCGCATATCCTTGGCTCTGATGTCATCTAAGTCAGCATGAGGAGTGTCGCAGTTTTTCAGGGTTATCACCACGACAAACTCAGACCCTACACCCTTTTGCGAAGTGACGCTGATAGTTCCGTTCATCAGCTCGACTATATTTTTGGTGATAGCCATGCCCAGGCCCGTGCTGGAATACTTGTTGTTGCGGCTGCTGTCTTCTTGCGTAAATGATTCAAATATCTTGGGCAGAAAAGCTTCCGAAATGCCGATGCCGGTATCCCTGACGCTGAAGCGCAGCGTGGAATGATCTTCATAGACGTTAGTGCGCTCAATAGTTAATGTCACGCCGCCCGGAGCTTCCGTAAACTTGATGGCGTTGCTCAGGATATTGATGAGCACCTGTTTGAGCTTCATGACGTCGCCAACGTAATAATTGTCGATGTGACCGTTGATATGGCATTCAAAGTTCAGCCCTTTGTCGCTACACTGGGTCATGACCAGAGTGTTGATCTGTTCCAGCATGGCGCTGAACGAGAATTCCTCTTTGCGCAGCACCAAGCGCCCGGATTCGATGCGGCTCATGTCCAGAATATCATTAATCAGTCCGAGCAGGTGCTTAGCGCTGCCGTTGATCTTTTCCAGATACTCTCTGGTGATAGGCGACAGCGTTTCATCCCGCAGAGCCAGACAGTCCAAACCGATGATGGCGTTCATGGGAGTGCGGATTTCGTGGCTCATATTGGACAGGAAGGCAGTTTTGGCCTTATTAGCTTCCTCAGCCGAAGCCAAAGCTTCGACCAAAGCGCGGTTTTTAGCCAAATTTTCCCGCATTTCGGCATCGATGACCGTCAGGCCAACACCTACCGCATGGACGGTATGATCGTCGCGATCCTCGGCGTGGCGCACGCCAGCTACGCGAATCATCTCGTAATATTCCCGCCCGCCCCGGTGAGCCAGGTAACGGTAAGTGAGGATAACTTCTTTGGACAGGGCTTCACGGATATACTCCGGCTCGATAAATCTAAGGAAACCTTCCCTATATTCCTCGGTTACGTACTTATTGGCATAATAGGTAAAGCGGGCGTGATAGGGAAAATGTACGCCCTCAGGCGTTTGGTCCGGATCGTTGGGATCGGAGCGATAGCACACGGCGTCGTCGGTGTCCAGATTCACGTGATAAACGCTGCGGTAATCGGAAGCCATAGCCGTAATCATGCTATCCTGTTCTTTGCGCTGCCGCTCCTGTTCCAGCAGCTGCTCCTGCAGGGCCAGACGGGCCTCTAATTCCTGCTGCTTAGCCCGGCTTTCCGCTTCAGCGGTTTTTATGTGCGTCATCTCCGTGACATCCACGCACATGCCCAACAGACAAGATTTGCCCGAAGGGTCTTTAAACTTTAGTTTTGTAGTCTGCAGATTGCGGAAATCGGTTCCCGTGGCATCGGGCACGTCTTCAAAGAATATGTAAGCGCTCTCCATCCCCAGAGCTTTCCGATCGTCCTCCACAAAGTGAGCAGCCGTTTCGGGATCGAAAATATCGTAATCGGTCAGCCCCACCACTTCAGACGGCGAAGATTTGCCGGCGTATTCCGCAAAAGCCTGATTGCAGGCCAAGTAAACGCCCGTCTCCGCATCCTTGGAGAAGCTCATGGCGGGCATATTGGTCAAAAGCGAGGAGACCGAGGCCATCAGCTCGGCCAGCCTGGCCGCCGACTGCACTTCCTGAATTAAACGGCGGTTTTCTTCCTCGGTTTCCTGGGCCTCCTGCATAGCCCGATGATAAGCGTGTTCCCGGCGGATCTCATCATCGACATCCAGGAAGCCCATGGTAACGCCCATGTGGCCGCCGGGCATTTTAACTTTGCCAAAATCGATGCGGTAATATCTGGGACCTCCCGGCAAATCGCGAAGAAAGGTCACAGAAAAACGATCGCGGCTGGCAAACTGCTGAAGAATATATGGCAGGGAAATCTCTTCCTGCATCCGTTTTTGGTCTTCTTTAGCTACCATTGTAGCCACATATTCGTTTTTAGTATCGGTGTATTTAGTGTGGCTTAAAGCATTGCGAATCGCCTCGGTGTGAATGCTGTCATCGTCCGTATGAAAAAGCATGCAGGTCTCTGTATCCACATTGCTGATCAGCCATACGGTATTGTAAGTGTTGGTTAATGCCTCGATAACCGCATCGCGCACCAAATTGGCCTGGACGCGCATTTCTCGCTTTTCAGTTATATCTGAAATAAAAACAAAATATATACCGCCGTAAGCTTCCGTTTCACAGTAGTGCCCGTAATCGTTGACCCAGCGGATTGTTCCATCCCGGCGCACTATGCGGTATTCCACATAATCCATGTTCTTATCGCTGAAACTAATCTGCTCGACTATAGAATCATAGATGGTGCGGTAATCTTCGTGATAGAGCATCCCGTCGAAGGTCATCCCCGTCAGCTCGCTGAACTCTTCTAAATTCTGGCAGCCAAAAAGCTCCATACAGGCCTGATTGACATATAATATTTCCTCTGGAGACTCTGCTGTGTAGATGAAAAAGCCGCCGGGCATATGCTCCCCCAGCTGCTTCACATACGACCAGGTTTGCTCATTTAATTCCATGTCTCTTCCAAACATCTATGTCTGTTGCTCCTGCGGCCAGCTATAGTTAGCAAACCCTAGTTTTTCCACACGCAATATAGTACACCTTTGAGCTAGGCCTTAGCTGCTGACTTTGCGCTGTGGGCTTGGCGTGAATGAGAAATAACTGTTAAATAGCCTGTGCGCAGCTTCCCGCCCCGCTAGCGGCCCGTGCTGTTGGGCCGAATTCGCGCGTTGCGGGAGCTGTGCTCAGCTATACTTGGATACGCATGTATACGCAAACAGTCCGCTTACTTTTCCAGCGCGTACCTAATAATTGCGTAGTGATCAAAGGCCATTTTTTCTTGGCTCAAAGACGAGACCTCCACCCAGGCGGCAGATAAAGCGTCGCTGTTAGCGATGGGCTTGATCAGGTTCTCCTCCAGGATCACCTGGTAGGCCACGCTGATAACCCATCCCCGCGGGTCCCGCCCCCGGCGCGAAGTCACCTTGAGCAGATCCTTCTCAGTGATGTCCGCCGACACCGAAGTTTCCTCCAGCAGTTCCCTGGAAGCCGCGTATTCCAGCGATTCGTCCGTGGGCAGATAAAAACCGCCCGGCAGGGCCAGCATATTCACATAGGGGTGGTCGGCGCGGCTGATGAGCAAAATTTTCGACTTGTCCTTATTGAAGACCAGCAGATCGACGGCTACCGAAGGCGCGTCGTAATCCTTGCGGCTGTATTTTTCCAGGAAAATTTCCTCGCCCTTTTTGTCGTTTAGCCAGCGGTCCGACATGGCGAACATCTCTTTGACGCTGCGCTCGCTATAAAAGAGTGGAATGATCCCGTAGAGATGCGCCGCGCCGTAATCGGTCAGCATAAAGGTATCATCGTCTATGAACTGCATGAGGTAATTGTCCTGCAAAAACTGCACCTGAGCGGCATAAACTTCTCGGAAATCCTCGTTAAAGCGCTTTTTATAAGCTTTCATGGAGATAAAGCCGAAATAGAACATTACCGATATGGCCTTGGCCCGCACTTCCGCGATAGGCATATCAGCGATATCGTTGATGGGCAAAACTCCCCGATCCAAAGCTTCATAATACTTGTTCAGCTTATGATCGGCGCAGCCCAGATTATAGGCCAGATAATTCCCCACAAAGGACTGCGCACCCAAACCGAACCCCACATACGAAGCGGCGTCGATAACCCGCCGGGTCAGATAAGACGAAGTGCCCAAATCGCCGGGAATACGGCTGAAGGTGTTCTTGCCGTTGTTGGCGAGGTAGCCGGCCTCTTTCAGCAGGCGGTAAGCGATGTCGTACTGGCGGTTGACCTTGTACAGGGTTACGCCCTGGGACTCGGCTTCCAGCTTGGTGCCCTTGTAGCGGTTGCGGTAGAGGGTGATGAACTCCGGCTGCAGGGCTATGGTGTATTTGATGGTATTGGCGAAATCCTCATCGGACTGGTTGAGGAAGCCGTACATCAGATCGATGTTCAAACGGTCGAAGCCCGCCTGGCGGATATTGGCCACGGCTTTTTCGTAAATAAATTCGGAGCCCTCACGCCCCAGCGATTCCAGCAGCTGGGCAGATACGGTCTGGAAGCCCATGGAGATGCGGTTGTACCCCAGTTCCTTAAGAGCCTTGATCTTGGCGGGATCGTTAGCGGCGATCACCGGCGTAGTTTCCACGCTGAGATACATGCCCTCCTGCAGATTGAAACGTTTTATGGCTGCGGTTATTTTGCGCAGATTTTCCACGGAAAGATAAGCCGGAGTGCCTCCGCCCAGATCGTAGCCGATGATGGGCTTATCCTTAATGATCTGCCGGTACAGTTCGATTTCTTTCAGCAGATACTCCACGTAGCGGTCGGGATCGCTCTCCGCAGGCTTATTGACCACTACATATTCACAGAATTTGCAGCGGGCTTGGCAAAAAGGAATGTGCACGTAAAGACACAGCTCGGACTGAGCTTCTATATTGCGCTTAACCAGATCGTAAATTTCCCCCTCATCGTGCAGTTCGTACTGCGCTAGGGAATTGGGGCGCAAGGGATAGGCGGTATTGCAATAATGATGGAATTTGATTCCCCGATCAAAAATCTCTCGGCAGTTCATGAAAAACCTCCAGTACACAAAGCTGCTGATCAGCTCAGCAAATGCGCACCGGCTTCCCGCCGCGCCTGGCTCGCTCATTCAGCGATGCTCAAAAGCGTACTACGCAGTATCCGGGCTGCATGGACAAAATTACAGCTTTACTTTAATCACCGGGCGCACGCAGCCGCTGGTGAGACGCGCCTCGCAGCCCTCCAGTTCCACTTGGCCATAAGTGTGAATGCAGGCGGCATACATAGGTGTTTTGCCTGGAGAGCGCAGCCAAGCCCAGCAATTACCGTTGCCGTTAGCGGTATAAGCGCCTTTGCGCAGGGCGTAAGCAGTAGGCGTACACATGCGGTCTCTATCATCCCTGAAATACTTTCGGGCCTCTTCTATACTCAGAAGAAAAACTTTATCGTCGGTGTCCCCGCCACCAACAGTATGAAACTGGGGATTGTTAGGATTAGAGATGTGCACCGAAAGCAAGCGCTGGTGCTCAGCGGCGGTAAAGGCCTTGTACGCGAATTTATGGTTCAGCCAAACGCGCAGGCGGCTCTCTGCCCAGGTCACGGGACTGCTGCCGGGATCATAGGCCATACTGTCTAAACCATACGTAGATATTAAGAGCACAGAGTCAGCATTTTTCTGCAGCACCCGCCAGCTGATGGGTTTAGTTTTGCCGTTGATATCCTGGGGGTAGAAACCAAAACTGACATGCCTGCCGACGGCCGCCTGCGCCAAAGGATCATACTGGGCGGCACAGGGAGAGGTGCTTACCCACGCCACGATTCCCAAGACGAAGATGCAGACCGCCAAAGTCACCGCTGGATATTTCTGCTGAAAGGGCCGCATTTGCTTCATATGTATTCCCCACTCTTTGCATTCACAATAATTTTCTATATTACAGTTTTACTTTAATCACCGGGCGCACGCAGCCTATGGTGTAATAGACTCCGCAGCCTTCCAATTCCACATTGCCGAAGGTATACACGCAGGCCGCATGCTTCGGGTCTTGGCCGGGAGAGCGCAGCCAAGTCCAGCACATACCGTCATTGGGCACGGTATAGGCTCCTTTGCTGCGGGCGTAAGGGGTGGGATAGCAAAGGCGGTCTAGATCATCTTTATAGTATTTCCTAGCCTCGTCAATGCTCAGCGACCACACCCGTTCCACAGTATCGGCGCAGCCCGGGGTTTTGAACTGGGGATTAGCCGGGGTGGAGTGGCGCTCCGCGATCAGGCGCTGGCGCTCTGCCTCCGTAAAGGCTTTTTCCACAAAATCGCGGTTCAGCCAAACGCGCAAATGGCAGTCCTTCCAGGTGATGGGCTTGTTAGCGGGATCGTAGGGCACAACATCCAAACCGTACTGCGAGCACAGCAGCAGCGAATCGGCGTTTTTCTGCAGCACGCGCCAGACGATGGCTTCTTGTTCGCCATTATCGCCTTGGGGATAAGTTCCGAATTTTACGTAATTGCCCACGGCGGCTTGATTTAAGGCGGCATACTGGGCGGCGCAGGGTTCAGCGCTCCACCAGGCCAAGGCTCCCAAGAGCAAGAAGCCGATGACTAGAGCCAACGCGAAATTATTATTACTCTTTGTACAAAATATATTGCGCATGTTTAAACTCCATTAGCTGACTAAACGACATACAATCACTAAAACGCTGTCCAACTACTCAAGAGTATTGTTTTACCTGCTTATCTCCTGCTCAATGTCATTTATGGAAACGCTGATTAATTCAGCGTTTCCATAGCGATCCTCTTGGCAGCATTTAGCAATACGTTAGCACATGCAATTAAGCTCATTTAGTTGTCAAGTAACTGTTAGATTTTTCCATCAGTTTAACGGACTCCCTCTGTCGCATTCGCGACTTCTCCCCCTGCTCCGTCTAGGGGGAGTTGTAATGTGCCAATGTCAATGCACGCTTAACAGTTTAGAAGGAAGCGCTAATATTGGTAATTAAGCGTAATGCTATTAATCAGCGCTTCCTTAGATAAAACAACTCTCAAGATTTTATTTACAGCCAAGTCATTTGTTGCTAGAATAAGCTATTCTGCAAAATAACTAAAGAGGGTTAAGCTCAGCTCTATGGAACAGTGCATATACTGTGGTTATGATAAATTAGCGCCAGAAGCGAGCAGCATCTTTACTTGCCCCCAATGCGGACTTCAATTAACTATTGATGAGCTGGTCAAAAGCTGCATGACTCGAATAAGCCAGCTAACACATCGTCAAATCGATGACCAGGGAAATGCCAACGATTACGATGACGAAGAAGAAACGCTGGCTTCTGTCTGGCAGTTAATGCAGAACGGGGCCTGGGAAAAAGCGTCAACAATTCTGCTGCCTTCTATTCTGCCCACAAAACATCCCCTGGAGTTTACCATCTGGCGTACTCTCTGCAAGCTGGCTCCCACACTGTTGGCGGACAATTTAACAGCGCGCTATCAGCTGCTCGATATTTTACAGCACAACCTTGGGCACCTAGATTATTTCATCGCTTCATACCCATCCGAAAAAAGATACTTGACCCTGCAAAAGCTTTATCAGGCTCTGATGCTGCTGGGGCGCTTAGATGTGTATTTTCTGTCTGATCGTAAACATGTTAATTTCTACCGCAGTATCGATATGACCAATCGTCGGCGGGCCAATATAATTCTCAAATTAGCCGAAGTGCTGGAAACAATGGGAGCCGACACAGAGCATGGAACAGATTATCTGAAAATGAGCGTACGGCTCTATAACCAAAGCCTCGAAGCAGCCCGCGAATATTGCAACATATTACATATAAAAAACGGTCAAGTAATAAACCCTAATTCTGGTTTTATATGCGTTAAGCAAAACGAACTGCAAATGCCCAGCAAAACACGCAGACATATTAGTGATAAAATCACACAGCTCAACGCCGCGATAACCCAAAGAGACGCCGCATTCATACCTCAGGAAAAATCGCCCGATCCCCGTATAATGCCGCTTTGGCTAGGTTTGTCAATGGCAGCATCCGCATTTGTTTTTGCAGTCGTGGTACTGGTCATAAGCTTAAGAAAAGACATTTTGCGCAACGGAATATTGGGAGACCTGCTGTTCCCTAAAAATCACAGCGCACCGATGGTGGTAGCTTGTATTGGCGTTTGTCTATTTCTTGTTGCCGCATATGTTGTAATATGGTTTAAATACGATAACATGGATTATAACAAGCATTATAACAACAAGCATCATAACACACATTAACACATTATATCTACTATGACCGCTCTGCGCTGACTTCAAACGCCGCTGCTCATAGCGCGGGAGAAACTTAGACTATGCGTTAAGCAGTATATACTGCGAGAATGCCGTCAGCGCCAAACTTAACAAGCTTAACTTTTGTATTTTTTACCAAAATATTTCCAAAAGCCCTTGCTTTTTGTTATTTTCTGTGTTACATTGATGCCACCAGCGATACAGATAGTTTCAGCAATAAGCGATTTCTTTTCACTATCTGGACATTGAAGGCAGCATCTGGTACATTTCAGACCCTAGATATAGATACGATCCGCCATATTTATCTTTCTCGACCCCATGAATAGTATCTAGCCAGTGTCCAAGAAAAAGATGCACACAGCATTAAATTCGGTGGTTCTGCTAAATTTATAGTTTAGCCTACAACGCAGTATGCAGCACAGATAGAACAGCATTAAACACGCGAGACTATTTCCCGTCCTGCTGAGGGATATATCAGCAGCCATCTGGGCGCTGCATTTTTCAACATTACCAATTTTAGGCCCAAGATACAGCCAGCAAACCTTTGTTCCTACTGAATAACAGTGTATCTTGCTATTGGGGCCTTTTTTTATTTGCCACGCCCGCAACAGTCTGCAGTAAACTGCGCTCTGTGGAAGTGGAATTCTCGGCGGTTTGCGCTCGGCTTTATCAGGATGTGTTCTAGCCTCTTTGAGCTACATTAACAAACAATTTCTTAAAGTTTACATATTAGCAAAAAAAAAAAAAACAATCTGTTACAATCACCCATAAGCCGTCGCTAAAATCATTTTATAAGAAAGCCTATAGCATGTCAGAAGTAACTTACTATATCACAAAGGTTGTAAAAGAGGAAGATAATGGCTCAGCCTGCTGCGGCTGCGGCTGTTTAATTATTATTATTCACAGGCAGCCAGCGGCAAGACCCTGGTTTGGAAAGGCGATAATCTGCTGTTTATCCTGCAAAAAAACAAAGCTGACGCTCCTAACCGCTATTTGGTAACTCTAACGACGAAAGCAGCGCCATAGCCACCAGATCAAGCACGGCCTAAAAGAGGAGCCGAAACCCATATCAAGCCTGCCCAAATCAAGATTAAATAAATTGTTTAATTTGCTACAACAGAGGTTATCGAATATATGGCCACTATGTTTGAAGTAATTAGGGAGCTGGATTACAGAGTAAAAAGCACTTCCAGCGATCTGCTCTCTTCCATGGCTCAGCTTGAGAGCCAGGTTAGCCAAGTCACTTATACGACGAACGCCATACACAGCGATGTTCAAAGCTTACACAGCGACGTCAGCATGCTGCAGAGCAAGATGAACGATTTAAGGGTGAGGTTTGCGGCATTTCAGGACGAAGTAGGCACCTTTATCATCAAACAGATGCGGGCTAATGCCTTAAACGTAGCCCACCACCAAAAACAAGAACTGGAAGCTCTTTACGAAAAACAGTTTTCCGGCTATCGCAAAGTTAGGGAATTGGCCAGCGGCCTGCTGAACAGCTCAGACCTGGCCACCGTGCAAAAAGCTACCTTCCTGCAGACGAGCGAACAAGTTTTATTGCAACTGCACGATTACTGGCTAGCCTATTGTATGCTGGCCTTTTCGCATTGGCTTAACGACAACTCCCGTGAAGCTTATATAGCCTTGGGGCACTGCCTGCAGTGCGACAGAGACAGAACTGCGCTGTTTTTTTCTTTCGTATGCCGCCAGGCCGAAAAGTTTCCTTCGTTCCGCAATTGGGCCATATACTATATATTTAATCAAACTCCGCATAAATTAAACGAAAACTGCATCATTTTTATCGACGCCTACGCCAATGGGCTTCTGGGTTTCTCTAAAAACGATTGTATTTACAAAAAATTTACAGAATGGCATAAGCAAATTGCCCAAAGTTCCCATACATCTACGGTTCACATTTGGTCTTCATATGCCAACAGTCTATACACTAAATATGCCAATAAAGAAACATACGTTATTAAGCAGTTTACAACCCTCGAATCCAAGTGTACCAACTTTAATGTTTTCACCGAACCTTTGCTGTGGTCTCGGGCGAGCAGCCATATAATCAAGCATTTCCGCGATTTGCTGCAAAAACAAAGCGATCCCGATTATTTTGATAGAAAATTACGCGACATTCAGCTGCACATCATTTCTGAGCGCAACAATCAGGAGAAAGAATTGCTGAAGAAGATCCGCCGCTGCGATCTCATCATAGCCCATGAAGGCGACGAAAAGACCGCTTCTATTCAGCTGGGGCGGGAATTCGCGGAACAGCCTCCGGAAATCCTTGACTTCAGCGAATTGCTCTGCCGCGCGCTCGACGAATCTCTCACCATCCAAACCACAGCGGCAGTTAAGGTTTTAGCGGTAATTATCAGTAAACATTTGATCGCTAAAAATTTGAACATTATCCAAAAGAATTACCGCAAGCAAGTAAAACAGCGTTTTCAAATACAGATTGAAGACTGGTCCGGCAGCACCTATGACGGCGCGGATTCGCAAAGTGCTGTCTCTGATTTCTCTAATTTCGTGGGTGAGCAATTAAAACAGAGCAAAAAGAAAAACGCTATTGAGCATAAGGACACAGTCTCGAGTTTGAATATCATTCGCAATCTTGCGCTGGCCGGAGCAGCATTTTCATTTTTGCTGCTCATCATCGGTTTAGTCAATTCAGACGATAGCTTAACTGGAACAAGTATATTTATAGGCTTTCCTAGTATAGTTGTCTTCTTGATTTTTTCGCTGTTGTATAAAAATGCTGTCAATAGATGGCAGCTAACCGATGAAAAGCTGGAAGAAGAAGCTGACGAGAAAATTCAGCGCGGCTCAAAAGTTATCGATCAATGCTGGTCAGAGGTCACTATATATCGGCAAATGTTTGACAAAGCGGAAGTACAGGCCCGCGAACTAAGCCAATTCATCGAGTCGCTCAATATGCAGAGCACTAATTTAGGCATCGACGAGGCTGCTTCAGCATAGACGTGAACATGCAAATACTCAAATATACACAAATAGGATAACAAGGTTTGGGAACCATGAACAAAAAGCATAAAAAACACAATACTGAAGAGACCAGCGCGGAGCAACCAGCACCTGCTGCCTCAGAATACTGCCCCAGCTGCGGCACATCCCTGCCCGATGATTGGGACTTTTGCCCGGAATGCGGTGCTTATCATACGGCCAATGATGCAGACAATCAGGCTGAGCAGAGCACTTTACCGGAAGGCCATACTGAGCAGCAGCCAGCCCTTTCAGGAAAATGCTCCATTTGCGGCACTCAGCTGCCCTCAGGATGCGATTTTTGTCCGATATGCGGCACGGCGCTGCCGGCCGCGAACGACAGCACTCAGACAGATGATGACGGGAAGTTAGATAACGATACTGCAGGACAATCACTCCCCTGCTGCCCCAGCTGCGGAGCGGAAATTCCCGAAGACTGCCTCTTTTGCAAACAATGCGGATCATCCCTAGAGGACAGCGGTTCTTCATTTCAGGACAATACCGAGGATCAATCGGCTTTGTCGGATTCGTCTATCTCGGCATCGTCTGACTTTGTACCCGAATCTCAGTTCATAGTCAGCGAAAATGACAGCGGCCAGGGATACGGCACGATTAGTTCTGAGCAGATGGGCACGGCTGACTATTGCACTTGCTGCGGTAAAGTAGTTACTGTCAACTGCACCTACTGCCCGGTATGCGGCGTGCGTCTGCAGCACGCCTCGGAAAACAGCACAGCGGATTCCAGCGGTCTGCCCCATTCCGGTGCCCAGGAAATAGCCGAGCTGACTCTTTGCGAATACTGCGGTTTGGCCATTCCCTTCGGCGCTTTGGCCTGTTCCGGATGCGGCGCCAGCCTATACGGAGGCGCAGGCGCTAAAGAAGCGCGCCGCTGCTCTTGCTGCGGCGGCGTTGTGGCTAAGACCTGTATGTATTGCCCTGTCTGCGGCGAGAGTCTCAGCGCCAAGAACAGCGGAAAAAAGAAAGCTTTTGCGGCAGGGTTGCCGGAGTGGAATTTAGAGCCGCAATTCGCGGCGCACAATGTGCGTTTACCCAAAAATCGCAAACGTTAACCTTCTTGGCCATAGCCTGCCGGACATCTATTCTGACCAGCAACTGTTTTTGTCAATCAGCCTTCGAAACACACGACATGACAGCCAAGCAATTTTAGCAATATGAATACAGCGCCTAAGAAATGCCCTCAATGCCAAGCCCCGCTGCTGCCTAACGCCAAATTCTGCGTCAAGTGCGGCACTTCGCTGAAAGCTCATCTATCTGAGCCGTCAGCGCCTGACAAAACAGCGGCAACGTACAAGACCAATACCGTACCTCAGCCTGCTGCGGTGAGTCAACCAAACGAAAACGCCAAGCCAGAGACCTCACACCAACCTGCCCCGGCAGATAAGCCCACTAAAACTGCCAGGCCAGAGACAACATCAGAACCTGACGCCGCCGATAGGCATGTCAGCAAACTGCAGTCTGCTGCTTCCAATAAGCAGCCAAACACGCATTTCACAAGAACGATAACCGTAGCAATAATCTGTGTGCTATTGGCGCTTATCGGTAAAGGCTATTTAATTACAGATAAGAGCAAGCCATCAGCTGGGAAGCAAACGGCAGCCTCCCAAGAAACTGCAACAGCTGCTGAGAATAATTACAGCCGGCTTCCTTACATGCGCGCGGTCCTGATGGGCGATTCTCTGGAAACTGTCAGAGAGAAAAATGCCCCTTATACTTACAGGGAAGGCGGAGGCCCTTGCGATTTTCTCGAGGTTAAAGAGCTGCCCCACTCGCTGACCGAGGTTAACATTCATGCTGCCAGCGGAGATTACTCTTATCACTACTATCTCACCGGCAACCGCGTTATCGAAATAGTTTACACCTGGGGCTATGGCCCTGTTGAGGGACGCTCTGACGCCAGGTTACAGCAGCATTTCCTAAAAGCACGTCAGGAAATTACCAATGTCGGCTACGGAGAGCCGGCCCTAGACGAACCCTGCCGCCAGTGCCAATGGCTAACCAGCGGCGGACAAACCGTTTCCCTAAAATGCGATCTGCCGGATAACAGCAAATGGGCGCTCTTTGAAACGAAAATTACCTCTCCGTCATCAACTGACGCGGCAGCAAATTATCAGCACAACTAATATTGCATATTAAATTATAATCATTTCATTCAATACTACAAGGAGATGAATATAGCTATGAAAAAAGCCCTAATCGCTTTAGCCCTTACCTCTCTCTGCGTTACCGTTTCTCCCCTGCCCAGTCAGGCCAACTGGCTGGGAGATTTCGGCGGTCAGCTCGTTGATGCCATAGGGCAGTCGATTAATAATGCTGGAGCCAACCAACAAGCAGCTGAACATATGTTCGAGCAAGGAGTACAAGCTTTTAAAAACCAAGAATATCGCAGTGCTGTAGAATCTTGGACCCATGGGGCAAAATGGGGACATGCCAGATCACAACATGCCCTGGGCGTCTGCTACCTCAAAGGTATATATGTTAACTCTGACGTACAGCAGGCTTTCTCATTGTTTCAGGCTGCAGCAAAAGGCGGCCTTGCTGAAGCTCAAACACTTGTCGGTCAAATGTATTTACAAGGTACCGGGACCGACAAAAACTATAAAGAAGCTTTCAAATGGCTGAGCAAAGCAGCCAAACAAAACCATACAGATGCATACAAAGATTTAGGTATATGTTATTATAAAGGATTTGGTACCGAAGTCAAATACGATAAAGCAACCCAATATCTGCTGCCTGTTGCCGAAAAAGGTGATGATCAGGCGCAAGCCATTCTCGCTCAGATTTACTTAAACGAGCAGAATCCTCACCATTCTCCCAGCGAAGCTTTAAAATGGCTGGACAAAGCCGCTGAAGCTGACAACGCCGAGGCCAAAACTATCCTGGCCGAGCAATGTTTAATCAACAATCAAGGGCAATATACTGCGGAAAAAGGCGTAAAACTGCTTAAGGAAGCAGCGAAAGCAGATATAGAAAAAGCTTCTGTCTATTTAAGCCTGTGCTATCTCAGCGGGTATGGCACAGAACAAAATATTGAAAAAGGAGTCCAGTTCTTAAACAGCCCCGCTAAAGATGGCAACAGCTTGGCTTGCGATTTGCTCCAGGCCTTAGCCGATGCCGGGATTATCGATGCCCAAGAAAGCTTAAAGGCAGGGGCAGGTACTGCAAATACTTCACAAAACTCAGTCGAACTAAATAAATACCGCGATGTAATGGCAGCTTGTGCGCAAACATCCCAGGGAACAATTACTCCAAACGTATTTGTCAGCAAGTGCCTGCCGGACAATCGCGGGGTATTATGGCCTCAGGACAAAGATATTTTAACTAAAGAGGATGCCAGCCAAGCTATAACCGCTGCAGAACTGGGCAACAGTTCAGCGCAAACAGCTTTAGGCCTGTTATACGCCTCCGACAAAGAGATTAACCCCCTTCTAAACTCTAACAATAAATCGGAATCTGCGTTCAAATGGTTTAACCGCGCCGCCCAGCAGGACAATATCACCGCTCAAACCAACTTGGGAATTTGTTACTTAGAAGGGAACGGTACAGCTAAAGATACCGAAAAAGCCGTCGCCTTGCTGCGCGGTTCTGCAGCCGCAGGAGACGCTTTAGCCAAACACCATCTGGGCCAATGCTACGCGCAGGGCATAGGCGTTAAGCAAGACTCTCAGGAAGCCCAGAAATTACTGGGTCAAGCATCCAGCCAGGGCATCAGCGCTTCAAAAGAAGCGTTGGGCAATATCGCCAAAGAGCAAGGTATGCTTTATATTCCGGCCGAGATTTACACTAATACCAAGCAATACGACAATCTCAAGCCCTACGACGCTTTCACCAGAGGCAAACAGGCCTGCGAAAAAGGCAATCCCCAAGGATACGCTTTGCTGGAGTCATCTGCCCGACGCGGCTGCAATCACGCCAAACTGTATTTAGCCTACGCTTTGCTGCCGCACGGTCATAAACTATCCAAAGATTCGATAACCTTCAACTTAGAAGGCAAGGATTGGAGCGGCAGCGACCGTATGCAGCGTTATCTGAAATGGATGAGCAGCGCCGCCGACAACGGCAGTTTAGAGGCCTGTCAAAATCTGCGCAAAGTCTACAAAGGCGGTTTTGGTGTAGAGAAAGATTCAGCTAAAATATTTCAATATACAAAAGCAGCGGCACAACTCAAAGATTCAGATGCCATGTTCGATTTAGGTGAACGCTATGCTAAAGGTGTCGGTTGCCAAAAAGATCGCGCCGCAGCGGTAAAATGGATGAAACAGGCAGCTCATGCCTGTAACGATGAGGCCAAGCAGTGGATCGAGGATCGGCGCGGGCATATGATCTCTGTTGAGATACCGTCATATACTGCCAATGTCGATGTTAGTCACACCTATGACGATATCCGAAACAAGTTCATAAGTAATATAGATAAGCATATATCATCATGGTCAGTTGATTTAAGAAAAGTCATGGTACAGAATGGAGGTTTAGCGAGCATAGCCCAAGGTTATGCTCTGCGTGACGGTATCACTGCTGATTTATTTTATGACACCCTTGCAGGCACTAAGGGAACGTGCGATATTTACGGCATAATTTACAATGTAGTTCCAAAAGCCGTCAATGGCATTTATGACAGCGTTATCCTTAAATATGGTGGAGAAACATTAACCCTGAAAGCGCATCCTAATGTAGTCGATGAATACATGATTGGTGCGGCTGTCGGTTTAAGATGCATTTACAAATACAGCGACATAACGGCACTTCTCAAGATATCAGGTCCTGAACATTCAAAGCAAACAGTATATAAAACCGTAAAAAAATGGCAGGGTCCCAAAATCGGCGGCTGGGAAGACCTGCTCAAATAAGGAGACCGCGCCATGAACAAAAAACTCCTCATCGGCGCGGCAGTCCTGGCCCTGCTCTCCTTCGGCAGCGGGGCCTACTACGGACACTGCCGCTTTTACAGCCAAAGTCCGGCACACATCGCCGCCTCCTTTGAACGCGCCGCCAATCAGGGTCACAGCGATGCCCAAGCCATAGCCGGGGTCATGTGCGCCGAAGAACTGGGCTGCGCCTATAACCCCGACCAGGCCCATGCTTATTGGCAAAAAGCCGCCGCCAAGAAAAGCCCAAACGCTCTTTATCTCGAGGGGTACTCCTATGAGATGGGCTTGGGCACACCCCGCGACTATATCAAAGCCCGCCAGCTCTACAAACAAGCCGCAGAGCACAATCACCCTCCGGCCCTGCGCCAGCTGGGATATTTGTATTTCTACGGACGCGGTGTAGCTGAGAATCGGGGCCAAGGTAAGCAATTCCTGCATAAAGCCGCCGCGCACGGCGATCTGCCCGCGAAAACTTTTCTTGACAATCTAACCAAATCAAAATAGCGAGACTTAACACATGACCGCCAGCCCTCAAGTATGCCCTCAATGCCAAACGCCGCTTTTGCCCAACGCCAAGTTTTGCGTCAAGTGCGGGGCCACCGTCAGGCATAGTACCGCAGCCGCTCCAAAGACGACAGCTCCGTCTGAGACAACGGCTTCTGACCCTGCTGCTTCTAGCACTGATAAAAGCTACTGTCAGAAAAAAACTTCTAAGCCTTCAGAGTCTCAGACAGAGCCGGAGACGGACAAACTTTCTGCGCAACCGGACAACGCCGCGACATGGAAGGAGCTGGAACGCGGCCAGCAGCAAATCAGCTGCGGTCTTGATCAGTCGCTGCGGGATTTCGATAAAGCCCAGCGGGAGTCAAATCGAGCCAAAAAAGAAGCGAAACGCATCGCTTGGAAAACGTCAGTAAAACAGCAGTCCACAATATCATCTTATTATCAAATGTTCTCCGAAAGCCAAACCTCCCAGCCACAGCCCGACTCAGAACATGCAGCTCCATCGAATGCAGACGTAAAGACTCGCGCAGCCAGCACGCCGGCAATTAAGGCCTCTACGTCTGCAGCAGCGAAAAAAACGGTAAACATCACCACCCTCTCCGTTTGCGCGGTAGGCATTTTCGCCCTCATCGTAACGGCGTTATTTTTACCAACTCTCAGCCTCAGCTTATTCGGGCAAAATCTAACCATTCGTATTGACAACGCCGATACGGGAATGGTCAGGGCCGCCGTCAAAAGCAACGATACATGGAAAAACATCTGCAATTCTGATTTAATCAAAGGAACCTGCACGCTAAAGGTACCCAAAGACAAATCACTGCAATTGGTAATTGAAGCTCCCCAGCGCCAGCAATTCATCTCTGACGTATTCAGCGTCACCGGACCAACTGAGAAAAAGTATCACTTAAAATACCTCGATCAATATCTAACCATTAACGTCAGCTGTCCTAAGCTACACGATCCCACCTTGACCGCGACGGTCTATGACGATAATCAGACTATCGAACCATTTAAAGTCACCAGCGATAAGGCGTCTTTTGCGTTTCTAGTTCCCTGCGAGATTCCTCTCAATATCAAAATTGAAGCGGATAAGTGCGCTCCGAGCGTTGCCAAATACACCCTTGATCCAACCGACGGCAAAACCAAAGAGATCGCGGTAAAGCTAGTCAGAAATAAAGGCACTATTTTAATATCAGCCAAAGGTGACAGCGTATCTAAAGCTCAATACAAAGTGCTCGAACGCGGCAAAGAGATACCTTTTGCTAATAAATTCGACCTCTCAAAGGGGGCTGTAAGCATCAATGACACCGCCTTGAACACGCCGTACGATGTTATCATCTATGGCCGCGGAATCGCCCGTAGCAAAAAATCGGTAAAATTAACGGCGGATAAACCGGATGCGGCTTTGGAATTCACCGCCAATTTCGACGCCAAAGAATTGGCCCGCGAAGCAGCAGAAGACGCCAATGCTACACTACGGGGAATGCGGGGGGATCCTCAATACTCTTACGCCGCAAATCGCCTTTCCAGAGAATCCTCATTGCGGCTCATTCATAATAAAGGCGCCCGGGGATATGCCTACATGAACGCCAAAGGTCTAGGATTAAATCCTTATGACGACGATGTCATTACGCGTTTGATTATGGCCAAAATGTGCCTGGACGTCAAAGAGCACAATTTGGGATACGACAGCGGCTCTAAGGGATGGAGTTTCGTCAGCTATCAAAACGGCGTCATGACGATTCGCCATAACGCCACCGGCGTTACCATGAAAGGCGAGTACAACGAAAGTGAAAAGCACTGGGAATTCGACGTGTATCATTTAGCGAAAGAGCTTAACAGCATTATCTTTACAATGGAGAAGCTTATAGACATATACAGCCACTAATTTAATACATTATCAACAAGGAACAAACACCATGCAACACAATTTAATTAAAGCAACTAAAAGATTATGCACTTTAATAGTGATGGGCATGTTCTTATCGGCTTCGACTGCCTGCTTTAAATACAACAGCAGCATCGTCGTCGACGCCGACGGCATGGCCACGGCCAACATCAAAATTACCTCTGTTCAAGGGGTTACAGAACAATTCAAAAAGAACGTCGAAGACAACGCCATCAACTGTGAAATCACACCTATCAATGACAGCGACTTTGATTACGGAACCGCTGCCGGCTATGAATTCAAATTCGCTCCCAAGAAGCTGGAAGAGCTGCGCCTGGTAGGCGGAGTCATCGAACCGGCCTTTATAAAAACAAAGGGTATTCTCTACGACACCTATCAGCTGCGCTGTATACCGTTGGGCCATGCCATCGAAAATAATGACAAAGATTATTTAGAAGCCATCGACACCTTATGCCGCAGCATGAAGATGAACGCCTCCTTCGCTTGGAGCATAACCCTCCCCTACGCTCCCGTGAAACACAACGCCGGGATGACTGAAAACGATGGCAAAACCTTAATTTGGACCGCCTCGGATATACTAAAGCGCTACGAAAAATTAGATTATTACGCCGAGAAGCGGGAGAGCGTCACAGGCTGCAAAAACAATCTCAAAAACATCGGCACCGCCCTTGAAATGTACTCATGCGACCATGCCGGCAGATACCCGGAAAGATTATCAGCTCTCACACAAGGTCAGAACGGCGGATATTTAAAACATATTCCCACCTGCCCGGCCGCCGGAAAAGGCACCTATGTTTATACTAAGAACGCTGATCCCGATGTATTCACGTTATATTGCAGCGGCAGCAATCATAAAGATCAGGGGTATGCGGAAAACAGCCCAGGCTTTGATTCACTGCAAGGCATCATTGAAGAAAAAGACAACAGCGGCTTCAGCGATCCTGAGTTTAAAGCCTTTATCGACGAAGACTGGATTTCCGCCGAGTTTCGCATCTATCACCGCCAAAATATCGCCGGAGCAGCGCTGGCAGGTATTCTGCTAATTGCCCTGCTCATTGTGATAATCCGCAAGCATAGTAAACAACAGCCAGCCAATTCTTCTGAAACAAAACCGGCATCAGCCTGCGGCCCTAGCTCAAGCATACCGAAAACAGATGCGGCCAATTCTGTCTCTTTCAACGAGTCTGATATGCAAGAATAATTTAATTAAAAGGAAACAACCATGAAAAAACTGCTCTTCACCCTCAGCCTCTGCGCCCTCTGCGCCAGTGTATCCACCCTGCCCTGTTTAGCTGAAACGCCCTACGCTGGTAGCGGCGATGAGCTAACTGAAATTAGCGAAACAGCTGATAAAGACACTAATAGCGAGGAAGAGGCCGCCCAACTCCGCCAAGCCGGACGCGATGCTTTCAAGAAAAAAGACTATGCGACAGCGGTCAAGTATTATCAGCAGGCCGCCGATTTAGGCGATGCCGAAGCCCAGTTTTACTTAGCCAATAGATACTACCACGGCCAAGGAGTAGCCGAAGACAAAGAGCAGGCATTTTATTGGTACGAAAAAGCCGCCAGGCAAGGCAATACAGACGCACAGGCGTGCTTAGGGGAGTGTTACCTCGAGGGTGAAGGCACCACTAAAAATGAAGATAAAGGCATTTACTGGCTGAGCCTAGCTGCTGACCGGGGCAACTTAGGCGCTAAAATGTCCTTTGGTCTATGTTATATTGAAGGGACTGGCGTCGGCGTCAATCCCAAACACGGTTTTATATTAGTCAAAGATGCTGCTGAACATGGGTTAGCCGCAGCGCAATTATATGTAGGCCGTTTCTATTGCGAAGGCATAGGCGTAGATCAGGATATCGAGCAAGGCAAAAAATGGTTTGCCAAAGCCGCTGCCAATACAGAGGAAGACTATCAGGATGTTGCCGAGATCGCCAAAGATATTCTCAGCGAAATTAAGCTGCGCGAAGATTGTATCGCGGAACTTAATGATTTGAACAACGCAAATGCACCCCTAAACGAGCACGAAAACGGCGATAGTGAAGTTTCTGCAGCTAGCAACGAACTTAGCAAAGCAATTAATGAAGCTATTTACACTTACAGCGACAATTTGCAATTCATACCTAGAATTGTCATGGAAGCCAAAAGCGGCAACAAACAAGCAGCTAAAGCATTAGCGGAAGATCGCGAGAGCGTCAAAAAGCTGCGCAGCGTCACCAAACAAAGTACAAACAGACTCAAAATGGCTGCCAAGGGCGAATTCTTCATTCCCGCTGAAATTTATACCAAAACAAAAAAATATGACAGCCTTAAACCTTACGACGCTTTTACCAGAGGCAAACAAGCCTGCGAAAAAGGCGATCCGCAAGGCTACGCTCTCTTAGAATCTTCCGCCCGGCGCGGCTGCAACCACGCTAAAATCGTGCTGGCTCAAGCCTTACTGCCCGCCGGTCATAAATTGAATACGGGTAAATGGGACAGCTTCGTCTTCGAAGGCAAAACCCTGAGCGAAGCCGACCGCCTGCAGCGCTACCTCAAGTGGATGTCCAGCGCCGCCGACAACGGCAGTCTGACCGCCTGTCAGGAACTGCGCCAGGTTTACAAAGAGGGCACCTATGCGCCCAAAGACTCGGCCAAGGTCTTCCATTACACCAAAGCCGCGGCCCAGCTCAAGGACCCGGACGCCATGTTCGATTTGGGGACGCGCTATGCTGCGGGCATCGGCTGCCAGAAGGACCGCGCCGCGGCGGTAAAGTGGATGAAGCAGGCAGCTCACGCGGGCAATGCCGATGCCCAGCAGTGGATCGAAGATCGCCGCGGGCATTACGCGGAAATCAGCGGCGGAGGAATTTCCTCTCTGGGATATGTCAACTTCGGCGATTCTTTATACAGCGTCAAACAAGCGAACTCAGATCTTACCGGTAGTCGAATAAATCCAGCCAAATTTGACGTGTCAACACTTTCCAGTTCCTCCCAAAAAGTCATAGTAGATAACGGTTACACTGGCCGGGTGTATTATCTATCCGGTAACAAAGTCGTTAAAATGGTCAGCGAGGATACCGCTTGGGGAAATGGCCATTATTCTTTCGACGATTCTGCCTGGCGCAATACCTTTTCCAGCTTACGCCGGGAGATTATTAACGCAGGTTACGGTTTCCCTTCTACGGACTCATCAAATTACTGCGAATGGCATATCCAAGGCCTGCACGTATATCTCAGTTATATTAAAAACTCTCAATATATAAAAATCAAAGTGGAAATGACAGCCGACAGCCTGCGCAAATGGCAGGGTCCCAAAATCGGCGGCTGGGAAGACCTGCTCAAATAAGGAGACCGCGCCATGAACAAAAAACTCCTCATCGGCGCGGCAGTCCTGGCCCTGCTCTCCTTCGGCAGCGGGGCCTACTACGGACACTGCCGCTTTTACAGCCAAAGTCCGGCACACATCGCCGCCTCCTTTGAACGCGCCGCCAATCAGGGTCACAGCGATGCCCAAGCCATAGCCGGGGTCATGTGCGCCGAAGAACTGGGCTGCGCCTATAACCCCGACCAGGCCCATGCTTATTGGCAAAAAGCCGCCGCCAAGAAAAGCCCAAACGCTCTTTATCTCGAGGGGTACTCCTATGAGATGGGCTTGGGCACACCCCGCGACTATATCAAAGCCCGCCAGCTCTACAAACAAGCCGCAGAGCACAATCACCCTCCGGCCCTGCGCCAGCTGGGATATTTGTATTTCTACGGACGCGGTGTAGCTGAGAATCGGGGCCAAGGTAAGCAATTCCTGCATAAAGCCGCCGCGCACGGCGATCTGCCCGCGAAAACTTTTCTTGACAATCTAACCAAATCAAAATAGCGAGACTTAACACATGACCGCCAGCCCTCAAGTATGCCCTCAATGCCAAAAGCCCCTTCTGCCCAACGCCAAGTTCTGCCTCAAATGCGGAAAGTCTCTTAAAGACCAAGCATCCGCACCGCCTGCAGACGAAGCTATTATCTCATCTACAACAACATCTTCAGCAGCAGTGCCCACAGCAATTCCAGCCAAAACGCCACCTGCTCAACCTCAGCCAAGGCCTCTTGAGCACTCAGCCAAGACAGCTGAAACCGGTACCGGCACAGCGCCTGCCTGCAAAACAGCGCCATCAGCCAACATCAGCCGAGAGAACAACACTCTATCAGCTGAGAATTCCCAAACTGCAGACAAAGCTACGGAAAGAGCTGCAACCACCGATAAGGCAAAGCCAGCAGCACCTCCAGCACCGGTGTCTCAGTCTTCAAAGCACAGCTGTAAGGCCAGCCATAACCGTATAAAATTTGCCCTAGGCGGCATACTCATCTGCGCGGGCTGTTTTTACGGCGGCAATGAATTGGGCAGTTCTCTAGCCGCCAAGCAGGACATAAAAACCATCTGCGCCGAGCTGCAGACCGCCGCTCAAGCAGATAGCCCAAGCGCCCAGCTCATGCTGGCCACTTTGCAGCGCTATGGTTTAACCCGTGCTAACTCTCCTGATGAAACAGCCAAATATTTAACAGCAGCGGAAAGCAAATATCCCCAGGCCCAATACCAGTTAGCCAGCTGGCAGGCAGAGAGCAATTTCGAGGATTTCAGCGCAACAATTATTCACAATTATCAAGAGGCCGCCCTAAACGGTTCCACTCTGGCCATGCTGGAACTGAGCCGCCGCTATTTCCAAGGCTATGGCCTTGAAAAAATAGCCGTTTATTGTCTCAACAAAGCAGCGCAACATGGCAATGTCACCGCTCAGTGCCAACTAGGGCAGCACTATGCCTTAGGCGACCTAGCCGCTGCCAATCCCAATTCCGCTGAAAATGTTGCGATCAGCCAAGATGATAGCCAAGCCGAACTGTGGTTACTAAAAGCCGCTAACCAAGGTTCTCAAGAAGCTAAATACCATTTGGCCTGCCTCTATTGCCGCAGCAGCACGCTGGGCAAAAACAGCCAAGGTCTGGAATTGTTGAACAGCATGGCCGAAGCCGGCTATGCTCCCGCCCAATACGAACTGGGCTGTATGTATCTCAGCGGCCAGAACATTGCTAAAGACTCCGCCAAAGCCAGCGAATGGCTGCAAAAATCCGCCCAACAAAATTACGCTGAAGCGCTGGGCAAACTGGGTTTAATGCACCTTGTCGGCAATGGTGCCGCCCAAAACACTAAAAAAGCCCTGGAATATCTGCGTCAAGGCGCCCTCTTAGGCAGCGCCGCCGCCCAAAGCCGTTTAGGCCTCATGTATCTCCAGGGTAGCCAGGTCAACAAAAACTACCGCCAGGCCTACAAATTGCTATCTCAGGCAGCTGATCAGGGTGATGCCCAAGCGCAATATTACGCCGCCTGTATGTGCGACGGGATCAACGGCAAAAAAGCCGCCGACCCCGGTATTCCCAAAGATATACGCAATAAAGAGCAGGCTTTGAAGTGGCTGCTTCAGTCAGCTCAGCAAGGGCGCGTTGAGGCGCAGCTGGCCTTAGGGCAGCGCTATCGCCAAGGAAAATTGGTTTTTGTAGATGGCAAACAGGCTGAGCACTGGTACAGCCAAGCCTTGGAACAGGGCAGCCCTGACGCCATGTGGGCCTTAGCCGATATGTACGAAAAGGGCGACGTCATCGCTCAGGACGGCGGCAAAGCCGTGGATATGTACACCAAAGCGGCCCAACAGGGCAATGCCAAGGCCATGAACCGTTTGGGCGAGCTTTATGAGAAAGGCAAATTGGTAGAACGCGACCAACAAAGAGCCCTCGGCCTCTACGCCCAAGCCGCTAAACAGGGTAACCCTGACGCTAAATGCCATATGGGCGATATATACGCCAAAGGCCAGGGAGTGCCCAAAGATTTACACAAAGCCCGCAGTTTGTACGAACAGGCTGCCAAACAGGGCAATGCCCATGCCAAGTACTGTTTGGGAAACATGTACGAAAAGGGACGCGGCGTCACCAGAAATATAGGCAAAGCTCTCGATTATTACGAATCTGCCGCTAAACAGAAGGATACCGATGCCTTAGCGGCTTTGGCTGCTCTGTACTACGTCGGCGAAGTTGTGCCTCTGAATGTGCCCAAATCCATAGACTACTACAACGCGGCGGCTAAACGCGGCCACGTGGCTTCGATGGGCATGATGGCTCATTTTTACGAGACTGGCGAAGGCGGCATTACTCCGAATTTTCAGAAAGCCGTCGAGATGTATGAGCTGGCCGCAGAGCACGGCGACACAATATGCCAATTTGTCCTGGGTACTTATTACGAACAGGGCCGCATCACCGTGAACGGACAGACCGATTACAGCAGCGCCTTCAAGTACTACAAACAAGCGGCGCTGGCGGGAGAGAACCGGGCTAAATTCAAGCTGGGCTGCCTCTACGCTAAGGGATTAGGAGTTGATAAAGACCGCCAAGCGGCGATAAAATGGATAAAAGAAGCGGCCAACGCCGGTAACAAAGAAGCGCTGGCTTGGATCGATGAACGCAAAGCGCACACTAAAACCCGATCGGTTTTTAGTCCCGATCCTGCTTCGCTGTGCGGTTCGGAATATGAAAGTATCGGCGACTATTATGCTTATCATTACGGAGAAGTTAAAAGAATCTATGGAGTCGTCACTTCCTTAAGAATTGTTCCCAGCCGTTTGATATACTTTACTGTTAGTTCTGGGAACAAGTCTATTGAAGACTTAGTATTGATACCGGCTGCAATTGATCCGCCAACTCTTCTTTTTGCCAACGAAAATTATGAGACTCCAGTCAGAAAGAATGAAGTTGTGGAACTGATCTATAAGCCTGATACTCGCATATTAGATGGCCCCAATGCACCTTGCGGAGCTGTGATAATGAGATTATGCGGCGAAGTCAGCATTCGAGAAGAGACCTACACGGAACCTGCCAAAATCAGCGGCTGGGAAGATTTGCTGAAATAGCCCTAGGCGCAGTTCTCATCAGTCAGCTCATACCGTCACCCAAATATAGTCGGCAAAGACCGTTTAATTGCTAAGGAAACAATATTGCAAAAAACCACACAATGCCCATCCCTCTCCCCTGCCGCCAAAAGTCAGCTAAACCAAACTAACCGGCCAGCCTCTTCTGGACAAATCAGCAATTAAAGCTATATACTAAACAGAGGAGGCGGCATGGAACAAAGCAGTCTGGAAGCCATACGCAGCCTCATGAAAACCATGAAACTTTCAGCTCAGGAAGCTATGCAGGCGTTATGTATTCCTGAAGGAAACCGTGCGGATTATCTGACTAAACTAGCTCCCTGACCTTAAATAATGCTTAGATCAATTTGCCCTCAAGCCGCCACACCAAAGAGTGACGGCTTGTTTTTTTGTATTTTGCCGACAGACGCTCAGCAAAGAGTCCCACTCGAGAAAAAGCTAATTCTTACTCTCTCCTTCTTCCTATTTGGTTAAGTAAAAACATAGGTATATCAAGCATTTAGCGGTATTAAAGCGTTCGCGAATTAGCTAATCACAAACTTAACTGCTTCGTATAATTTTTGTTTTTTGATATGTTTTAAAATCACTAAAAACTACTATTATTAAATACAATCCAAATACACTAAAAAATGATATCAACAATTAAAAATATTATATTTGCGCGCTTGATTTTATTCTAAATATGTGTTATCTTATAAACATCAGCAATAAAGCTATTTATCCATAACACGAGCCAATAACTACTCGTTGTTCAGCTGTTGCTGATCACATCTAGATAGTATTCCAGCTTTTAGATACGAACAGCTGTTTTCTGTTTATCCCGAATATACATCGTATCTAGCAGAATGAGTTCGAACAGCTTAGATGGGTACAGCATAACATTTGTTGCGGCCCTGTGGTGATGGCCAAGGAACATCGCCCACCCTGCAGTGCGATTACAGATACATCAGCAATCTTTTCTTATTTATTCGGCTAAAAGAAAGTTATCTGGGTACTGCAGGACTGTTATCGCGCTAGATATATTACAGCAGCACTTTGAATAAAAAACATATCTAGTAAGACATATAATCGGTAAGACATATAATCGGCATAGATGTGCCCAGCAATTATTTTCGGCAGTGAAACTAAGACGCGCTCAGTTTCCAGTATAATGGAGCTTAGCAATTTCTCTTTCCGCATCTAGATGTCGGTTATTCTTTCTTTAATTCCTGTAAACGCAACATTGCAGCCGCTGTCTTATAAATTTAAGACATAATAATATTTTTTCTTAAAGTTTACATATTAGCAAAAAAAAAAAAACAATCTGTTACAATCACACCATTGGGAGTTTCCCAAACAATTGAGGCGCTGAAGCCAACCTATTATGCGAAAGAAGCAAACATGACCAAACAGTCACCGCCATCTAGTCCGTTTTATAAAACCAGCGACTCTGGCAGCCCAATCGCTCCACAGGTTACCGTCGTGATACAGCAAGGCACGGCAGAATATCCGGCATCAGTGCCACAGCGCAGCCTGGCCGAACGCCAAGCTGAAGCTAAATATAAAGCAGAAGTCTATCAGCAGGCCTCCATAGGCATATTTGGTGCGCTGATAGGCTTTTTCATCGGTGTAACTTTCAGTTTTATCGGTTGGATTGCCTTATTCTTTATCTATCGCGATTACTACGATTCCGGAGATATGAACAACGCCAAAGGAGTCATAGTGGGTGCGGTGGCTTCGGTAGTCTTATCTGTGCTGACAGTGCTGCTGATCTTGGGCGGAGGTTTGGCTCTGTTCGGCAGCCTGTTTTCTTATTTTTAATGCGTATGCAATAGTCATTGCAGTTTAGAGAAAGGATATATTCAAAGATATGTCAGATGATAACAATATAACTGTAGTAGTACAGCAAGCTCCTCCCAACAAAAGCAAAGATAAATGGATTGCCTTTGCGCTGTGTTTCTTTTTAGGCGCATTCGGAGCCCACAAGTTTTATGAAGGCAAAACCGGTATGGCGGTATTGTACATACTAATTGCTTTTGTGCTGGGACCTTTAACAGGTTTTATCGCCGAAGGGCTGCTCGTTATAATGCTGCTAGTCGATCTAATCGTATTGATTTGTAAGCCCAATCCTTATACTCCTTAGCCTTGCGCCCTTACATCATTGTTTAGCCACTCATATGTTTAATTTTAAAATAATATGAGTGGTTAAACAAATGTGCGAAAAAATCTCGCCCCCCTAGCAAGGGTCGAGTCTGGGCAGAGCTCAGAACAACTATTACTGCTGGTTTCAACTCATAAGAAATTTCTCATTTTAATGTGTGCTAAATCTTGACATAGGACCACTATAAAACGCCTGTAAATGCAAAACTATAATAAATGGAGGTAACATGCGTAACCATAAAACTAAGTTACTATTAATAGTGCTATGCGCACTAATAACCCTAGCATCCAATAATATTGCTAACGCGAATCACCAGCTTGTTTTTTGCAAGCCCTTTTTGCATAAAATTGCAAAATATTTTTGCACAAA
>JAUNIO010000115.1 GCA_030535355.1 bacterium
ATCCGCCGACTCAGGCCATAGGTTCCCTGCAGCAGCCTGGTCATCCGCCGACGCAGGCCATCGCTTTTTTGCGGCAGCCGCAGCGGAAGTCTGCCCAAAAGCGTTTTCAGCCAGTGAGCGATACTTATGGACGGAACTTATGCGCTGACCAGGACCAGAAGAATTTTGCAGATACAGAGAAACGCCCTCAGCCGCAGTCTAAATCGCTTATTAAGTCGTTCCTGAAAAAATCTTATCTCATACCGCTGAGCTGTCTGTTGCCTGTCGCTGGTATGGCTTTTACTTTTATCTTGGTATTGGGGGTGCTGGTTCTCTGGCTGTTACCCAGCGGGGATGATTCTCAAGACACATCGGTTACAGCTGCCGGAACGCCAGCCCCTCAAGCTAAGCGCCAGCCCGGTGGCAAAAAAGCGGCTGCAAGCGCACATCGAGGAGAAACTGGCAAAGTATCTAGATGTCTGATTATTTATCCTAAGCAGATGCGCAAGCCGGATGCCAATAAACAGTTCGGCAGTCTATATGCTTTTTCGTCGTATCTGGACAGTTTTGAAAAGAGAGCCAAGGGAGAACTTTCTCGCGGCGCTAATCTCCATAAAACGGACTTGGCTAAATGGAAGCGCACCGCAGACTATAAGCGCTTACAGGCCCGCGCTGCTTTTTACAAGGGCAGAGAGCGGGAAAAAATAGCCAGAGCCTATGGGCGGATTTGCTATATTAAATATGAAAAAAATAACAAAGCTACGCTGCAGCTAAAAAACATAGGCTTATCTCAGGCGGAGCAGGAAAGGCGCTTTGCCGACGATGGCGGTTTTGAGGACTGTGGTCTTAAGATCGGTCAGGCGCAGGGGACATTTGATGAAAAAAAGCAGATATTTACCGGAGAAGGCGTAGTTTGGGACATATCCCGCGGCGGCAAACGCCAGATACCCCAGGAAAGAACTGTGAAGATAAGGATTTCCCCGAAAAGCGCTTATTGGGGAGACCGCGTTTTTGATGTTTATGTAGAAGAGTGAGCCGCATCGTGCTAGAATGCGGACTATGTATATGTAAATACATTTGCAGAAAAATTGGCATTGCCAATACTCGAGCCTTAACTAAACGATTGGGGCTGCCAAAGGAATTTTTTTAATTATTTAGTATTTTCATTATTTTGCATATTATTGAGTTGGAGATATAGCGATGTTTCATTACGAATACAAAACCGAGAATGTCTGCTCTCAGCTGATTAAGTTGGATCTGGACGGCGACACAGTGCATAACGTCATTTTTATTGGCGGATGCAACGGCAATCTCAAAGCGATCAGCAAACTGGTCGAAGGCATGAAAGCCGATCAGCTGGTAAAGCTTCTGAGTGGCAATACCTGCGGCGGCAAGCCGACTTCCTGCGCTGATCAGCTGGCTATAGCCGTGCGGCAGGCCTGCGCAGCCCAGAACATTAAAGTTTAAATTCGGCAAAGCTGACTGTTGGGACAAACACAAAGAAAGAATCGAAATAAAATAGCGCCTTGAACGCAGTTCTTGCGTCCAAGGCGCTGTTTGCTAACGCCATTTGCCCCTTTTGCGATTAATTGGGCGCTGAAGGGGCAAATGGCAGCGTTTCGCCGCTATTATTCTTTGGGAGGCAGATAACTATCGCGCGGGTTCATGTGGAAGTACTCGCGGTAGTCGTTTTCGGTCATGCCATAGGGATTGGCGGAGATCACGCTGTCGTCGAATAGCCCAACCGCCTGCAGCTCTGCGCCTAGGACTGTGTTCGGATCGCCAGCGCTGCCTAATTCCCCAGTATAATTGTTATAGTATTGGTCATCAATGGTACCGGTGGCGTTATTGTAGGCGTGACATAACTCATGGGCCATCACCAGCATGGTGTTCTGTTCAGCAAACTGGGCGCTGGCGTATTCCGCTGAAGCTGCTCCCATATCTATAAAAGCGGGGTTGATCTGCACCTTGCTGCTGCTGCCGTCGCCCGGAGTGTACGTCGTCCCTTCCGCAGTTTCTTCGATCTCATAATGATTGTTATCTCGATCTAAGGGGGCACACGTACCATTGGGCATCGAAAAATATTCAAAAGTTACGCTTTTCCCAGTCTCGGCAATGCCGGTCAGCAAAGCTTGGCCGGGTTCTATGGCCGCAAAAGCTTCCAGGTTATCGTTGATAATATTTTCAAAAGCGATAAACGTATTGCCATCTATAGCCCAGCGGAAGGTTTGAGATAAACGTAGATCCGGGAGAGTGAAGCGAAGCCCGTAATATCAGCATTTATTTGATATTCTTAAAAGGCGTTTACCTAAAATAGTTTGCGCTATTTCCTTCCAAAACTTCCGAGAAGGTGATCCGAAACTGCTTTTAAAGATGGCCTTCATTTTCTTTCAAGAGCCTTCAAAACACCTTCAAAGCCCTAAAAATAGGCCTTTAGAGCCTCTGAATCAATTTGTAAGTTTCGGAATCACCCTTAAAAGCCCAGAAAATCGGCTTTTCTAGCATTTTAAAGAAGAAAAATATTAAAAAAACAAGGGAAAACGACGGCGTTTCTGCCATTTTACCATCGTGACTTGCCCGCCCATCGGCAGAGTACGAACGAACCTAAAAAGAGAACAACCGCCACGAAACGCCCAAATTTCCGTAACTTCGCAGGATTTACGCCTGTTTCCCGCCGTTATCCCAGGGGCAGGCCTTGTTGGTCAGATAAGCCTCGGCGAGCTTCGGTTTCAGCGCTGATTTTACGAGATATTGACCGCAGCTTTCAAAGGTCCGACCGTGCGCAGTAGCTACGAGCTGTTCGCATAAACACCGCAATTCCGGCGTCAGAGGCGCTCCCGCCTCCAAGGTGTCCATGATAACCCAGGCTTCCTTACGATAGCGCTCTACGAGGTTAGATCGCGCTGTTGCGAAGTCGTTCCAGGTGGCATCCGGCAGCTTTCGCTGTACGTCTTTCAGAGTTAGCCAGGGCTTCTTCTCCAGTCCCTTAGTTATGAGCGCGATCCGCTTCTGGGCAGCCTCTAAAGGCGCTATTTCAGGAGGTTTTAAGGGTGTTTGAACGGGTGCCGAAGGTTTACAATGGCAGACCTGGCCCGCTTTTAGCCAGCATTTACAGCGCGGACAAAAACTGCCGCCCTTGGCTACGTGCTCATTACGGGCGGCACGGTTGGCAGCCCACATTTTAGCCACAAGATCGCCTAATTGACGGTCTTTTATGGGCGCGGTAAAAGCATCTATATCCTCCGGGATGTCCATATTTGAAGTATAGCAAAAGCCGCTGCTGTTGTGGCTTCAAACTATTTTAAAATACCCCTAAAAACCTAAAAGGGCAAAAATGGCGAGAAAGCCCTAAAAATCAAGCATATTGGCACATCATCTATTATCCAAATTATCTAAATTAAACAATTACAATTTTTTATATCGACTGACTTCTCGAATGTTGGCTGCGACATCCATAAAATGCTGTTTACCGATGTCGTTTAGATTGCGATATGTGGAAAGTATATAGGCTTCATCGTCTGAAATTTGCTCATTATCTTCCTCTGTAAAAAACCATGAAAGAGGCTTATTACTAAGTTGAGCTATTTGTAGCAGTTTAGGAATTTCAGGACATATAGAACCGTTTTCCCATTGGCTAACGATAGTAACGCTCACACCTAATAGCGGAGCAAACTCTGTTTGCTTTAACTTTAATTGCTTTCGTGCCGTTTTTATATGTCGGCCAACTACGCCTTTATAGTCCATAGTGAAACTTTAATTTGCACTTAAAGAAAAAAACCTTTTTACATGCTTGACTTTAAGTTTAACTTCAAGTATTATTGATACACATTAAGTTTGACTTAAAGGGAATGAGTTATGAAGGGGTTAAAAGGATTAAAAGCTGCACGCCGCGCCGCTAAAATGACACAAGCCAAACTGTCGCTACAGATTGGTATAAGTGTTACGGCTATCAGCTTGTTTGAAAACGGAAAACTTAACCCCACTTTGGAAACGCTTCGGGCGCTTTGTACCGCTCTTAACGCTTCGGCTGACTTTTTAGTGAATGGTGAGGTTTGCCGTGTGGATTGATGTTGAACAAGCGTCTGAATTAATGGCGGTTAGTTATAACACGATTATATACCGCGTAAAAAACGGCGCATTAAAACATAGGCAAATAACCTCACCTGGACGCACGGGATTTAAATGGGAAATCTCCCTCGACTCCCTCCCCAAAGAAGCCCAGGAGCGCTATTACGAACAGCAGCGCATCGCCGAGCAGGTCGCCAAAGCCAAACGCGGAGGCCGGCCCTCCAAGGCCAAACTGGAAGCCCGCGCCAAAGCTGAAGCCGAGGCTGCTGCCGTAATCGAAGCCAACAAAGTATATTTAGAGGCTCCCGACTGGCAGAAGTCCGAAGTTGATCGGCGCGTTTACATCCTGGAATCTACCAAAGGGCTGAGTCAGAAAGAGGCTATGGCCTGGGTGGATGAATACAACCTCCGCAACGCGGATCGGCCCTGCAAATGCAGCCTTTCCACCCTTAGCCGCTGGCGTAAACTGTACAGCGAGGGCGGCAAAAACGCCCTGATGACCGGCTACGGCAAGCGCAAAGGCCAGAGCATTATCGAGGATGATGTTTTCAGCGTATTTTACAGCGTTTACGCCAAAGAGGGCAAAGTCAGCACTAAAACGGCCTGGATTATAGCCCGCGGCTATTATACAGAGCACTACGAAGGCGAATGCCCCAGTTTAGGCGCTTTCGAATACCGTTTGAAGCACGATCCAAATATAAGCGAACAGGAAATATACTTTGCCCGCCACGGAGCTTCTGCTTATAACCGCAAATACGGCTATTATATCGAGCGCGATCTGTCTAAGCTGATTGCTGGACAGTGTGCGGTTGGCGATCATATGCAGTTTGACCTTATGGTGAAGATGCCAGACGGAAAAGTCGTCCGTCCCTGGCTGACTGCCTGGGTTGACATGAAATCCCGCCGCTTCCTGGGATGGTGTCCCCACCCCGAAGCTCCTAATTCTAGCCATATCTTCCAGAGTTTCTACCATATGGCAGATCGCTGTGGATTGCCTGAAGCCCTATATCTGGACAACGGCCGCGACTATCGGTCGAAAGATTTTGCCGGAGGCCGTCGCCGCTATAGCGATGAAGACAAGGAGCGCATCACCTCTTGCCTGACTGGCGATCTGGGCATAGAAGTCACTTTCGCTCTGCCCTATAACG
>JAUNIO010000043.1 GCA_030535355.1 bacterium
TTTATCATTCTACTCTACAATATTATTAATACATTATTATTAATTATTACTAATTAAGCATTATTACTTCTAAAGTCAAGTACAAATTTATATGCGATTACTTTTTACTGCTAAATATTTCATAGCCTCCGCCCTTACAGGCCTGCTTCTATCCGTTCCCCTCCACGCCGCTCCCAGCCATCTGCGCTATCCGGAAAACCTCTCCTGGCGTCTGATCACCGAGCGCGAGATCAAAAGATTTACCAACTGCCCCGAGATGCCGGGCTATGAAAAGACTCACGCTCTGCCCATTTTTTCTCAGCCCCTGGCACCTTTGAGCGGAGTGCAGGTCGCCCCCAACGGCCAGCTGCCTCTGGAGACACCGGCTACGACTTGGAAAGTAGCCCCCTTCCCTTATATTGCTCCCCCGGACAAAGATTCCGGATGGCAGCCGGCAGTAGCGGGGACCGTCATCGCCGGTCAGGCCCCGCCCAGTCCCCGCCCGGCCCAAGAGCCGCAAAACGCGATTGCGCCTGCGGCATTTTCGGAAGTGCTGGCTTCAGATACGCCATCAGCCGCTCTGCGCCCGCGGGCGCGCACAGCCGGAGAACAGTTGCTGTCTCCGGCCGACCGCCTGCCCGAGCCTTTCAGCCTGCGCCGCTACAGCACCGATAAGCATGGTTTCTTCCAAATTGCCCTGTACAGCGGTTACAGCAGTATTAAAGCCGAAATAGCTTATAAGACCCTGCGCACCGCCTCTCCTAACCGCCAGGCGGTCAGCGGTCTGGGCAGCGAAGCTTTCCTAAGCTTAGTGGAACTGCCCCCCGATCCCAATGCTGAGACCGAGCGCAACCGCGACAAAACCTTAACTCTGGAGAGCTTCGATAATGCTGAAAAGGCAGAGATGAGTTTTTCCGGAATTGCTCCTGAAGGCAGCCAGCGCTTCGACTTAACCGACACGGCATTTATCAAAGCCCGTCAGGCCCCGTTTTTTAATGACGTGCCTATCAGCGCCGCCAGCTTAACTGAAGACCTGCCCTCTTCGCTTCCGGAAGCTCTGCGCAGTTTAGGCAATCCGGCCTTTAACCGCCAAGACAGCTCAGCGAAGTCAGAGATGAGAACAGGAACTGCCCCTACCGCTCCTCCAGCCTCTCTTAGCAATAATCAAGCTGACAGTAAGGAGCTGCCTCTGCCGGCAGCAGCTCCGGCCCCTCTAGCCGTCAATTCGGACGGTACTCCTGCAGTCAGCGATGATGCCGCGCTGAACGCAGCCCCCTCTCCTTTCACAGGCAGCAACGCCGCAGAGACAGATGAAGAAGAAATAGCCGACCCCTTCTCCGAACGCCCCGATCTCAGCGGCAAAAAAGACAACAGCGTGTTGGTATTAATCGTTCACTATCCAGAAAAAGATACCGTCCTGGAATTGGCCATGGACACGCGCATGGGCAATCTGCAAAGCCTTATAGCCATGGCTTATTTAATCCAGGGCCGTTTATTAAACCGCTGGTAGCGCACCAGTCTGCGGCTTCCTCTCTGCGGCCCAGTGCAGCACAGCAAAGATATAAAGTACGAGATTGTAACAAAATTTAAGATAAAATCTTTCTTTTAGCCCTTTATTTTTTTGGCAAAATTGTTTATTATGGCGCTTGTATGCTAAAATTCTGGTCAGCGTCAACCGCGCAGATGGTAGCCTGCCATCTGACGCACCTACGGTTCCATCGTTGGTTTCCCCCTTCGCTGGAGGCCGTAGGGCTGCAACACAGGGAGGTCAGTCGTTGGACGATTGGGTCGTGGAGTTACGGGGTGTCACCCGTCAGTTTATAACCCGTCAGTTTGGCACTGTAAAAGCCGTAGATCAAATCGATCTCGGCATCAGACGTGGTGAATTCTTTTCTTTATTGGGACCGTCAGGGTGTGGCAAAACCACAACCCTTCGGCTTATTGCGGGCTTTGAAGAGCCAGACAACGGGCAGGTCTTCATCAATGGTGAAGACGTCAGCGTTCTGCCCCCATTTAAGCGCAAAGTCAATACCGTTTTTCAGCGTTATGCGCTATTTCCGCATTTAGACGTCTTTGAAAACATCGCTTTCGGCTTACGCCGTAGCGGTACAGCTGATGACGTCATCGAAAAAAAGGTGCGAGAATCCTTGGATTTGGTGCGCCTAAGCAATATGGAACGCCGCCATGTGCAGTCTCTTTCCGGCGGCCAGCAGCAGCGCGTCGCTCTCGCCAGAGCCTTGGTTAACGAGCCTGAAGTATTGCTGCTCGATGAACCTATGGCAGCTTTAGACCAAAAACTGCGCCGGGAGATGCAGTTTGAGCTTAAGCGCATCCAAAAGACCACGGGCATTACCTTTATTCTGGTTACTCACGATCAAGAAGAAGCCCTTACCATGTCGGATTCTGTGGCCGTGCTCAACACCGGGCATGTGGAACAGTTAGGCACGCCCCGCGACATTTACGACCAGCCCTCCAGCCGGTTTGTAGCAGAGTTTATGGGGACATCGAATTTCCTCCCCGTGCGCATCAGCAGCGTAAAAAACGGGCGTACCACCGTTAAGCTTTCCGATTTAGAATTTCTGGTGCCTTCGCGCCAAGGTCTGCAGGAAGGCAGCGCAGCGGAAATTTCTATCCGCCCCGAACGCCTGCGTTTAACCCACGAAGCTGATGCTACGGGCAACAGTATGCCAGGACGCGTCACCGATGCCGTCTTTATGGGGGCCTGTACCCGTTTCACTGTTGAAGTTGACGGAAAACGCCTGTTAACCGCTGAGCATCAAAACCTGGCACACAGTCCTCATCCCGATTTCACTCCCGGCGATCAAGTCTGGGTCAACTGGGGCCATTCCAGCGCTACTTTGCTGCCCTCTAGCGCCGTATCGCCGTGATCCAAAGACTCAGCGATCGGTCTGTTGCTGAGTCACTTCTAAACCGTCCTTTGCTCAGCCGCCGCCAGTTTTTGGCGGGGGCTGCTTTGGCGTGTTTCAGTTTCTGTACCAGTGGCTGCAGCCAAAAACAGACCTTAAATATTTTCAATTACTCCAACTACATCGGGCAGACAACCGTCGCCGATTTCAGCCGGGACACCGGCATCCCGGTTATTTACGACGAATTCTCCGATCAGGACACTCTTTTCGCCAAAATGAAGCTGGGAGCGGGTTACGATTTAGTTGTAGCTACCGACTACATGCTGCGCCGCATGATCCGCCAAAAGCTTTTGGCGGAAATTAAAGGCTTTGCTCTCAAAGATCAGATTATGGATCGTTTCGCCGATCCTCCCTGGGACCCTAACCTCACCTTTTCTGTACCCTACATGTGGGGAACGACGGGGATCGGCTACAATAAGACCAAAGTGCAGGAACCGCCGCGGCGCTGGACCGATCTTTGGAACCCGCGTTACAAAGGGCGCATCACCATGCTCAACGAAAAACGCGACAGCATTGGTGCCGCCCTGATCGCCTTAGGGCTAAACGGCAACACTACCGATCCCCAAGAGCTGGCAGCGGCCAAAGCCTACCTTATTAAGCAAATGCCTCTGGTGCGCCAATACACCTGCGATTATATAGACGGATTAGCCCGCAACGAGATTTGGCTGGCGCAAGCCTGGAGCGGAGATGTAGCCCGGGCCCGCCAGTCCAATCAAGATATAGAATACTGTCTTCCCGAAGAGGGCAGCTTTGTCTTTGTGGATTCCTGGGCCATACCCGCCACTTCGCGCCATCAGGAAGAAGCGGTGGCTTTCCTCAATTACGTTATGCAGCCCCAGATCGTTTCCGAAGTGACTAACGCTACCGGCTATCCCAACGCCATAAAAACTTCTCTTCCCTATGTGGATAAGCAATATATCAACGCTCCCTTAGGCTATCCCCCGGCGGAAATGCTGGAGCGCACCATTTTCCAGACAGACATCGGCGCTGAAGAAAAGAAGTGGGACCGCATTTGGAACGAAGTCAAGTTTATCGCTCATAAGGAGGAAGACTAACATGGCCTTTGACTATTCAGCAGCCGTTGACGCCGCCTCCGGACTGCAGTCCACTCCCAAACCCACCACCCGCAAAGGGCGGATGTGGATGAGCAAATCGCGCCGCACGATCGGTTTTTGGCTGGCTTTGCCCTTCGTTCTGTACATTACCACTTTCTTTATTATTCCGCTGCTTTCAGTGTGCTTCATGTCCACAGAAATAGTCAGCGACATGGATGAACTCGTGCCGGCTTACACCCTGAGCAACTACGCGGCGGCGCTAAGTTCCCAATACTTGCCCATTCTGCTGCGCTCAGCTCTGTATGCAGCTCTGACCACCGTGCTCTGTTTGGGTATCGGCTATCCGCTGGCCTGGTTTATCGCCCGCCACGGCGGGCGCCATAAAACGCTCTATCTGTTATTGGTTATGCTGCCTTTCTGGACCTCATATCTCATCCGCATTTTCGCCTGGATGACCATTCTGCAGACAGAAGGCGTGCTCAACAACATTTTACTGTATCTTCATATCATCTCCGCGCCGCTGGATATTTTAAATTCTCCTATTTCCGTGATTTTGGGCTTGACTTACGGCTTTCTCCCCTTCGCGACACTGCCGCTCTACGCCACTTTAGAAAAACTGGATTTCGGCTTGCTGGAAGCGGCTGCCGATCTGGGTTCCACTCCGCGCAAAGCTTTTTTCCACGTAATTCTGCCTTTATCTCTGCCCGGAATCACCGCAGCTTGCCTGCTCACCTTCGTCCCAGCTATGGGTGATTTTATCACCCCTGAGCTGCTGGGGGGCGTAGACACCATGATGGTAGGCAATCTCATCCAGCAACAGTATTTGGCTTCCTTTAACTGGCCCTTCGGCGCGGCCCTTTCCCTCATACTAATGCTGATTATGCTCAGTTTTATCGCATTATTCCTCAAGACTTCTGGTTCCACGGAGCTGTTAGCATGAGCGACACCGCGACAAAATCTTCTTGGCTGCTGCGCTTCCACGTGCTGCTGACTTATATATTCCTCTACGCTCCCATAATAGTACTGGTAATATTCAGCTTCAACAGCGATCACCGAAATGCCAACTGGCAGGGCTTTACCCTGCACTGGTACAGCAATCTCATGCACAACGAAGCGGTACAGAGGGCGCTTTTCAACAGTCTGAAAGTGGGCTTATCATCAACTCTGATAGCCACCACTATCGGTTCCATGGCTGCCTTGGCCCTCTCCAGATATGAAGTTCCCTGTCACAAACTGGTGGGGTTTCTAGTGTTTGTGCCGCTGGTAATTCCCGAGATAGTCATGGGCATTTCCATTCTAACCCTCTATCTGTCGCTCTCAATTCCCCTGTCGATATATACGGTTATCTTCGCGCACGTGGCCTTTTGCATAGCTTACGTAACGATTACCGTGCGTTCCCGTTTAGCGGGGATCGATCCCTGTTTAGAAGAAGCAGCAGCCGATTTGGGAGCTACGCGCTGGGCCACTTTCCGGCTGATCACCTTTCCGCAGATGCTGCCGGGCATTATCTCCGGTGCCCTGCTGTCGTTTACGTTATCCTTTGACGATTTCGTGATCACATTCTTTACCGCAGGCGTCGGTTCCGGCACCCTGCCTATGACCATACATTCTATGATCCGCTTCGGCATCACCCCAGAGATTAACGCTATCTCGACGATCATGCTGACGCTTAGTCTGACTATTATGGGCGGGATGAGATTATACGAGCAGTACCGCACGCGCAGATTAAAAGCCCAATAAATCAATGTCATTGAGTTAAGGCTCAATGACATTGTCCCATCCTTTAGTGGGAGTCAGATAGTTTCGCAGGTTAGCGAATTGCTAACTAAACGACATTATCCAATAGATATAGCTTCTAATCAATATTGGCTGAGACAAGCGACTTAACGTCTAAGCTTAATGAGATAGCTAATTCTGGGGAAAACTCTGGCGAATGTGCGTTAAGAATTCGCTGTCCAGCTCTGCCATAACTATGCCCGGGCGCTCAGAAGCCTGAGCGATTACCGTTCCCCAGGGATCGACTATCATGGAATGGCCGTAACGGCGTACCCCTGAAGAACCGCATTGATTGGCGGCAATAACATAAGCCTGATTTTCGATAGCCCGCGCCCTAAGCAAAATTTCCCAATGCTCTCTCCCCGTTTCCATCGTAAACGCTGAAGGCACAACAAAGAGATTAGCTCCCTGTTTTCTCAGCTCGCGAAACTGTTCGGGGAAACGCAAATCGTAACAGATACCAACTCCCAGACTCCAGGAATTATCGATTTTGCAGACTACTGTTTTGGAACCGGGCTTAGTGACACTGGACTCCTGATAAGACGCGTTGGGCAGCTGGCAGTCGAAAAGATGTATTTTGCGATAGCTATTCAAATAATTGCCCAAATTATCAAATATGCAGCAGGTATTATAGGGCAATGATTTTTTAGCTTTTAACGCAGCTAAATACGCAGGATCAAAAGCAACGCTATCATCTATACAGGCCAGGCTTTCAGCAGAATCTCCGTCGGAACTGCTGGAGACATCATCACCGCTATCACCGGCAGGCTTCACAGAGCGACGCGATCTCTTGCCGCGCTCTAAAAATGAACCCATAACTAAAAAACAGCCGAGTTTCTTAGCCTGAGCACTTCCCCACTTCCATAAACTGCCGCGCAAAATCTCGGCCTGCTGATAACTGTCCCGTTCATCACCCAAACAGCTGAACAGCTCTGGCAGCACACAGACCTCCGCCCCTTCTTTAGCTGCTTCTTTTAAATAATACTCACAGCGAGCTAAATTATATTCGCGATCAGAGTTAGAGGCCAGCTGTATGGCGGCAACTTTTAAATAACGGCAACAAGAATTACTCATAGACAGGAGCTATAATGTTATACACAAGTTTACGATTTCCTGTCATTTTGATAACAAATTATGTCAAAGATATTAAATAATTAACGTGCACAACTCATATCAATAATTTATTAACATTCACTCTCAGCGTGCCACCAATCTATACACGGTATAACTGCCCCAGTAATTCGGAACGAATAAGCTGTCAGCTACGCCATACCTTTCACTAACACTGTTAAGGTAAGCATCTGTATTCGGATCATAGCTCATGAGCATCAGAAACACCTGTTTGCCTGCCAACAATTCGCAGTTTTCCCCAATAAAGGCGGGATGTAAGGGCATGACTTCCAAGCCGCTGTAACCCTCCGCATATTCAATTTTCTGATGAGCAAAATCAAACGTAATGCTTCCCTGTCCGTAATTCAGCATTGTGGCAAACGCAGACATCGGTACATAGCTGAGAATAACACCGGGGCCTCTGCTATGGGTTTTTATAAAATCAAATGCTGGCTGACAGCTCAGACGCCATAATGGCTGATAAAACGGAAACACTGCTGCATTTAGCAAATTAAATAAAACAATAACACCGAATATCGACTTACAGAAATATCGGCATAGATTTGATCGCTCTTGTTCTGCGGACATTCCAGCGGCCAAGCATATAAACAGCACCGGCGCTAAAGGAAGCAAGTGGCGGTTCATGATAGGCATAACATGGCGAAGAGTGCTAATAATCAAACAGGCGCAGAGAAGAACATATGGGAAAAACAGCATATAAGCTAGAGGGCGATCAGTATGCCATAATATCTTGGCACCGCGCAAGACAGCCAGCCATAAAGCAGCAGAAAGCAGCCAAAGAATTATATCTGGAAGCCTTGCCAAAACGCCAGAGCTAAGTCCCAAAAAGGCGCAAACATCGCGCACCATAAGATGCACATGAGCTAATCCACAGCTGCTGGATATAGAAAAAAACAAATCGGACAGATTAGTTTCGTTCACCGACTGGGTTGTCATAGCATTGCTCTGCGACAAAGCAAACGCCATCCAAATCATTACCGGGATAACCGCCAGCCCTAAACAGGCAAGCAAATAGGCACGATGTTTAAGCTGTTTACAGCAAGGCAGCACCATTAAAAGAAAGATTAAGCATAAAACCGCTAAAGTGCCTATGTAATGCAGGGAAGCAGCTACAAACGCCGAGAACAACAGACAAAACATGTCTTTACGGCGTATATCGCCTTGGCCTTTATCGGTATCTATAATCCGTACTAGCAGATAAATTGTAGCCCATATCCCTCCGTCTAAAAAACCGTAGGAGCGGAATTGGCTATTATTCATCCATACCATATAGCTACAGGCATAAAGCAAAGCGCTGGGGATTCCCCAGCCGCTATGCGCACGTTCACCCAAAAGGAAGCAAAAATAAACCACGCTTAAGCTTACCAATAGTTCGGGCAAACGGAGCCAAAACGGAGATGAGGTACATCTAACCAGAGGACGCATTACAAAATTGTGCAGCGGGGGATGCGAATCATGGCTTATAGTGCTATAAATCACCGAAAGCTTATTGTGGGTAACCTGCCATGTAAACCCCTCATCAACCTGAAACGGCTGCACATAAGCACATATTAAACGTATAATCAAGGCCGCGAGCAATATACAAATAAGATGATATTTAGTACTGCTACCCATTGATTATCGCAATGAACCTCTTTGTTAACTAATCAAAAACTATATCTTGCTGCCTCAGCGCGGCAAAACGGTCACCGTCACGCTGCGCACACCCCATCTCATGCATTCGCTATTGGATGGATACCAAATATCGATAACGCTCCCCCGCATGTGGCCGCCGGTATCCAAGGCAGTCCCCCAGCCATAGCCGGGAATATAAACTTTAGACCCCAACGGGATTAAAGCAGGATCAACCGCAATTGTACCGAGCCCCGTGCGTGTCCCACTTGCGGTGCGCCCCTGGATACAATAGGCATAAGCTTTAACTTTAATTTGCTTGCCAACTCCAGCAGCAGGCGGAGGGCTATTATGCTGAGTCGCACACTTGGCTTGTTTGCTTTGAGCTACCAATGTGCCCTTCTTAGCTGCGGGCTGTTTTGCTTTGTTTTTCCCCTGCGCCTTAGACTGGCCGTCCTTAGACTTCTCTAGCGCATTAACTGTACAGCTATTTTGCGTTACTATAGGGCTGGGCAAGCAATCAATAACCTCAGAACTAGATACGCTGCTATTCTGTAAGGTCGTAGCCTCCCCGATATTATCCTCCGCATTTACCCCAGACTGGTGCCCCGAGACACCATCCAAGCTTACAGGATTAGGGGCAGTAAAGAATAAATTCTTCTGCGCGGCCTCTTCGGTAGCAGATGCCAGAGAAACTGTGAAGCAGCAAAACAGACCGGCTACTAGACCAGCCGTCAGTTTCTTCATAAAAACCTCTTTCACTTAAAAAACTTAAAACAAATTATTTCCTCATCTGGTCAGCCCACACACGCAATGAGTTAAATTTGCTTAATTTAGATAATTATTTCCCCAATAAATTGCTTCACAATTCTTAAGATTAAACTACATTCCTTCCCTGCCAAAATACCGTCAAATATGTTAACATGAATGATAAGCAAAACGCGATACTATCAAAGAATAACATAGCGTCTAATTTCTTATCAACGCCTTCAATGCTGCTCTATAATTAGCTAATGTAATTTAGTTAAAGCTCAATATCACAGGCATTATAGTAAAGGCCCGCCTCTGGCGAGCCCTTCCTATAATGCCGAGTGCCTGCGCTCCGATACCTACTGAGCTACAGTCACCTGACGGGCTTCAATAATACCGGCAGCGTTGGACATGCCAGCCACCATAATTCCCTGTCCGGCGCGAAGCGATTCAAAACTTGTGGGCTGGCCGTTGGAACTGTTAGTAATAGGAACACCGGCGGGCACTTTAACGTGCACAGGCTGCGTGCTTCCATTGGGAACGATAGACAGCACCCGGTTGCGCGGATCCACTCCCAAAATACCTCCCTGGACTTGGGCAATCTGCATTCCCAGCGGACCGCTTCCGGCCTGAGAAGCTGTGAACATGCCGTTATTCTGTTCCTCAGCTTTAGGAGCATCACCGCCGACCATTTCCGCCATGCCCGTATTAGTTCCATTGCTGCTTGGCGTCATGCCTCCCATTACGCTCCTATTATCATAAGGATCGCGAGCGGCATAAGCATTATTGCCTCCCTGATTGGTATCTCCGCTTATTAAACTGGTACCGCTGCTGGAATTATTGCCACCGTTCAAAGTATTAACAGCCAAACCTCCGGCAGCTGGGCTGGCCATAGTTGGATAGGCGGAATTGTTGATAGGGCCTGCAGTACCGGGGTTTGTCAAAGAACCGCGAAAATTGCCGCCTAAGCCGATCGGGCCGACGACGCTGGGGCTGGGAGCTATAGGGGAAAGGCTGGAGATACCGTTAGCGCCGCCCACCATCGCAAATGTACCGACATTGGTGTTGCCATAGCTGCTAGCCCGGCGCTGCACTATAGCGCCAGAAGAATAAGCATCTATTAAGAGATCGCCCTGCAGCGGATTATCGTTGACTGAGCCGCAGATACGCACAGCAACCTGCATACCGTTGTGAAAATAATGCGGGCTGCCCTCCACGCCATTTAAAGCATAAATGGCGTTAGGACGCATGACAATAGTTTTAATTACTCCATCAGCGCGTTTTATCTGCAAACGCCCGCCGCCGGGATTGTAATTCATCAATAAACCGGAAATAGTGGGTTTAGCTTCAGTTGCGACTGACAGCCATATAAACGCCAAAGCCAGAGGCAGCAGCCATAAAAACATTCTTTTGCTTACCATAACTCCAGGTCTCACAGCTTTACCTCCCGAGCAAAGATAGTATTCAGCATTATGCGATTAATTATAGCACGAAGCAGCCGCAAATGTAAAACACCATTTTTAACTACCCCCCTCTGTCGCAGCCGCGACTTCTCCCCCCTCCCATACTTTAGGGGGAGTCAGATAGTTTCGCAGGTTAGCTGATCGCTAACTAAATGATATTAAGTCATTCGCAAATAAGCATAGCGCATTGAGCATTATGGCATATAATAAACTTAAAGAAAAAGCCCGCCGCTAACGGCAGGCTCTTCGCATTAAAAATTAAGTAAACTAACCACCGACTTTAGTACCGCAGTTGTTGCAGAACTTAGCTGTAGGGGAAAGCTCAGCCTTGCAGTTGGAGCAAACCACAGGCTTAGGAGGCTCGATCTTCGTTCCACATTCGGGGCAGAACTTAGTGCCTTCAGGAACTGGTTTCTTGCATTCGGGGCAGGTAATTGCGCCTGCAGGAGTGGGAGGTACGATCTTTGTACCGCAGTTGTTGCAGAACTTGGTCCCTTCGGGAACCTGAGCATGGCAATTGCTGCAAGTAAGCATAGCCTGCTGAGGCTGCTGCACGGGTTGCTGCTGCATAGGCTGCTGCATCATACCGGGCTGCATCATGCTGGGCTGCATCATACCGCCCATCATCTGCGGCATCATCATGCCCATACCCATGCCCAAACCAGCGCCCATCGTCGAACCGCCAGTGCCTTGGTTGTTGGCCATATCGCGCAGAGCATCGGCAGCCTGCATCTCTCCGTAGCTCCGCACCCCCAAAGCTCCCATGGTGGCGCGCTTGCGGAAAGCTTCCTGAATTTCCTCAGGTACGGAAACGTCACTGATAAAGAAGTCGCGCAGACCTACCCCGTATTTGGCAAAGTCATCTTTGACTTTGACCTTCATAGCCGCCGCCAGTTCATCTTGATTGCGGCGAATGGTTGCATAAGAATTGAAATTGGTAGCGAATAAATCACCTAAGCGGTTCTGCACGCTGCTCTTGAGCAGTTTATTTAAAGTCGCTGCATTGTAACCGCCCTGGGTGCCCACCAAGGTATTGATGAATAGCTGAGGATCTTCAATGCGCACCGACATAGTGCCGAAAGCGCGTATCTGCACCCAGCCCAAATCGGGGTCCTTAAGATCGATAGGATTAGGAGTTCCCCACTTCAGATCAGTCTGCACGGCCTGATTTACAAAATAAACCTCAGCACTGAACACATTGTGCCCGCCGCTGGTAAACTTCTGCAGCCATTCGCTGATAATGGGAATATTGGCAGTGGACAAGGTATGGCGGCCGGGACCAAATACATCCATGCTTTGGCCGTCGCGATAGAAAACGGCAGCCTGGCTTTCGCGGACAATCAGCTGAGCACCAAAACGAATATCGGCAGGGCCACTTTCGGGGACGCGTCCTACTAAAGCGGTAGGATCGGTAGGTCTCCATTCAATTACATCAATATATCTCGCCATTATTCAACACCTTTCAAAATGCGCTCGCGCTCGTCGAGTTTACCGTTGAGTTCTTCTAAGCTGCTGCGCACGGCGCGCAAAGCTCCATTAATATTGTCCGCCGCCTGAAGCCCCTGGATGCCTTCATTTACAGAATCGATATTGTTCACTAGATCTAAGTCAAATTCGTAAATGCGGGCCAGGTCGTCTTCATTGACCTGTACGGTATCAAAGAAACCGGCATAGCCGCGGCTGGCGTGGCGGATGCGCTCCACCAGCTTATCGATGATGTTGCCCACACGGTCACAGGGTTCCATAATAGCCAAATTGCCTTCGGCCAGACATTCTTCCTGCACAGCCTGCAGATTGCTCTTAATCTGCGTCAGGCGTTTAGCCATATATTCTCTCTGAATAGCATCGACCTCACGCCGCTCTGCCCGCTCGGCAAATCCCTTATAGCCAGGAATTTTATAAGCCAACTCTTTAAGCTTATCCACTACACTCATGCCTCCAATGTCCTATAATCAGCCTCTTTGGCATCACCATTTAGCTTAATTTCACTTAAGGTCCGATGATTTTGTCAAAGCTCACCAATCTACAATTATCCTACAATTACCCCTACAATTATCGTCACGTTCATGCCCGCGTCCAAGCTGGCATAAACCTTTGGGAAACTGCGACCGTTTTTTTATGCTTAAGCTATCCCATTGCGAGGACTGCGCAGCAGATAAAACAGCACAGCTAAAATTATAAAATATTCATAAAAAATCGTCAATAAGAAAAACAGCAGCTCAGCCAACAGCCCAGCGCATCAAACTGCACTCTGTTCATCAGTCTCCAAACGCTGAATCCAAGGCAGGCAAAAACGCATATAAACACGGTTGAGCAAAAATATCACCCAAGCCAGGCCTGTCCCTATAATGCCGCCCAGCAGCACTCCTAAACAGGATCGCCACAAAGAGATGCCCAAAGGCGTATGCAGATGCGCATAAGTACCGGCCAAACTAGCTTCGCCAACCGCAGTAGCCAAAACCGCAAACGGCAGAATTCCCCGCCAGCGGCACATCACTAAGGTAGGTATGCACAAAAGTATGGGATTTCCCAGGACAAACTCCTTAAATCTGGGACGCACCCCCAACACCACATCCAGCCAGCGGCGCAAAGCCCGCTCCGCATCGCTCACCACCAAGTCTCCTCCGGAATTGCCGGTGCGCACCAGATAAAATGTTCCTAAACCGGCCAGCACGACAAAGACCAGCAAATGCCAGACGCGAACTTCAGCGCTCAGCAGCCGGCGAACCCATTGCAGCGCCCCGCGTCTATTCTGGAAAATCACCCAGCACATAAACGTCAGAGCTGGAACCATAAGGCTATGCAGCTTCACTCCGCGAAAAACGTCTATGCTCAGCATATAGACTGCATCCGGCAGACAAGACGCTCCCATAATGCCGCCAGCCAGCGCGAAAGCCGCCGCGATAGCGACTACTTTCCAGCCGGCATAGATCGTCTGCCAAACACTAGTGCTCGAAACATATTTTTCCCAGACCGGGAAAAGCAGCACCATCCCCCAGGTGGGAAAAACCATTAAGCCCAACAGGCCCAGCGCCAGCCTCCAATAGGTCAGGCCAATACCAGTCAGCACTGCAATCAGCGTACCCGCTAAGCACAAGGTTAATACCGCCGCACTGGCTCGGGCAGGCCAGCCCGAAACGGTAAAGACCAAAGCGCACAGACCAGCTGCAATTCCTAGAGCGATAAACAGCAAGCGAAAATTAAATCCTGTCAGCCCTCGGCCCATATCGGGGATAGGAGCAAAGACAGTGGGCTGTTCTCCCAAACGTCCTGATAAAGCGCTAGCGACCCCAACAAATAGCTGCTCGGTAGCCTCGGCAGCGCTTAATTTTTCAAAGCCATCATAATAAGGGCGGACGTAAAGCAGGCGAATATTGCGCTCATTAGCACCTAAGGCATACATAGAAGCCACAGACTGAGGATCGGTTTTCGCCTGCTGAGCTGTAGAAACGGACTGCACACGCACTACATCCTGCGGCCAGCTTCTCGCCAGCGATTGGATGCCTTTTTGCTGAGCCTGTTTCGGCAGTTCAATCACGCCAATTTTTAGCTGAGCTTTATCCAACGCTTCACCAGCAGCGTCTAGATAATTGGGATAGCCTAAGACTTCGTTGCGCAATCCGCCGAAAATCACCCCATCTACACCGGGACGGGCAAGTCCAGCGATAATGCGCCGCACACTGTCTTCGCTAAAAAAAGGACTATTCCAGGGACGTACCCAAACTCGAAAACCGTATTCGTTAACCAGCTTATCAACGGTAGCGGCAGGGATACCAAACCCCATGACCCCAACTTGGCGCACGTCTGCTTCTAAAGCTACAACATGGTGCTGACTATCGACCAGCTCAACCCTATGGCTCCCCAAGCTCTCCGCGGCGTAATCTGCGATAATAGCAGCAGTCGCGCTGTCCGCGGCCACCATATACACGCATTTAGACTGCGGAGTGAAATTAGAACTCACCCGCCCCTGATACTGCAAGTCAGCAATATCGTAACTGCTAGCCAAGCGGGCTAAACCATTGTTCTGCATATCGTCGCGGTTTAATTCGTCGACAGCAAGAGCTGTTACGCCTAATTCTTTGACTTTTTTCAAAACCGCATCGAGTTCTAAGCCCTGCTGTCGGGAAAAATCGCATAAAGAGCGATAATCACTGAGCAGCACGGCAGTGCGATTGCTCTGCTCTAGCTTGTGGCGTTCCCACAGCACACTGCACGCGGCAACCAGTCCCAGAGCCGCCAAAGCCAAGAGTACTACATAAAATCTGGAGGTTTTAGCTGCCATTTTTAGGCACCAGCGCGGGAGGAAGCACTAATAATCGGTTCTGGAGCCGTTTCAGCCTCAGAAAGATCGTATTCCACACGCAGACAATCCTCTTCGGAAAGCGTATCCTCATCGTCACTATCAGCTGCATCAGCAGATTTGTCAGCAGCAGAGCTATCAGGCTCGGATACTTTGGCAGCACCAGCGGCCACAGGCACAGCAGCAGAGCTATCAGGCTCGGATACTTTGGCAGCGCTGTCCGAGGGCTCATCATCGAAAAAAGCCTTCACTGCCGAATCTTTTTCCAAATGGATAGGCAGTACTTCGGCAGAATCCTGCGCTTTCAGCATATCGGCTACAGCAGTTTCAGCTTCACCGTTCTTAAACTTCATCTTGATAGCCCTAGTCACTTTGCGCTTAGCGGTATTGCTGACCACTTCGCGAATGTTAACTGGCATTTCCTCGCCCAATTCGTAAAAACGACGGCTCAGTTCACCGACCGCAAATGTGCCAGCCCAGGCTACGCCAGCTTTGGCCAGTGCTCCCACACCGGGCACATATCCCACTAGCTGGCGGGCTAACGTACGCCAGCCCCACCCTCCGCCAACGACACACCACAGTTCGTTAACGCGGTCAAAGAAATCTATAGGCCTTCCATAGAGGGCACCGATGTACAGCACTAAACGCAGCTGTTCAGCGGTTATAGCTAAGGTTTCTACAGGCGAAGCCAGCAAGCCGAGCATTTGGCCTAACAGCGGAACATTGACGGTAATGCTGGAAGCTGCCGCCACCAGCGCCATGCGATTAGAGGCTTGGACAATAAGACCGTCTATACAGACATCGCGCAGATTTTGATAATCTCTAGCTAGGCGAAAACCCAAACGCTGAAATTTATTAAACAGCAACGCCGCAAATTGTTTCTGTTCGTTACCGCGGCGCAGACATACGACTTCGGGAAGATTAGCCGCCTCATAAGCTTCAAACTCTCCTTCCCACACCGTAGGTTCGCAAATATAAACGATTGGCACTCCGATCGGCATACATTCCACTAATTCAGCAAATTCTTCTAAAGGCCAAGGTTCGGCACCCAAATGACACACGATGGCTTCCATATTGCGATAGCGATAAGCTTCATCTTCATCTTCTGGAATGGGAGCTATACATAGATTCTTTTCAGGGTGGATACCGGAAGATAAAGAATAATCGCCCATCCACTCTCGCATACGGGCGCAGTCTTCTTCGCAGCCTAATAGGCAGAGACTGTAACGGTCGGCAAAGGAGCGTTTAATAGTCTCTACATTGTAACGCATGCGAAAGATTTCATAGAACAGTTCAACGGAATTCACGTTCGGCAAGCCTCAAGCTAAAATTTCTTATGTTTTTTCGCCAAAAAAACAATAAGTCCCCTAAAACAAAAAAGCCTCAGCCAAAGCTGAGGCACTTGGTGGTCGCGAACGGACTTGAACCGCTGACCCCCACGATGTCAACGTGGTGCTCTAAACCAACTGAGCTACGCGACCGTTTGTAAGCAGAATATATTAAAAAACCCTCGCTTTTTGAGGGTAAGGTTTGGTGGTCGCGAACGGACTTGAACCGCTGACCCCCACGATGTCAACGTGGTGCTCTAAACCAACTGAGCTACGCGACCAAAACCTGGAGGCGTGGAACGGAATTGAACCGCCGTAGATGGATTTGCAATCCACTGCCTGACCACTCGACCACCACGCCATTTGTAGGACGGAACAGAAACCTGGAGCGGGAAACGAGGTTCGAACTCGCGACCCTCGGCTTGGGAAGCCGATGCTCTACCGCTGAGCTACTCCCGCATCCGTTTCCAGAACCTAACGTCTCAACGCGAGAGATTTTAGCATAGACTTACACTTTTGTAAAGGGGGAGAAAGAGACATAATTATGCAAAATAGCCAAGGGCGTTACGTTGGATGGCGTTACGCTGAAAAGCCTGGCGCTTATTTAGGAATTACGGAAATTGAAGTCACCGTATCGATATTAAGACCCAATCCTAAAACTTCGCGCTTAACCCCAAAGACAACACCCTTGGGATGGGTATAATACCCGTTCAGCACTTCAGCTACTTCATCTATATTAGCTCCAGAAACCCGGCCAGTACTATCTTCCCAGCTCATACTGCCGCCCGGGAACAGTTCCAAAACGCGCTCAAAATCACTGCCCACCCCCAAACCGCTGACGTGATGAATATCCGGCGAAACCGTGGCTATTTCTACCACTTTGCGGGTATTGGGATCGAAATAGACTATTACCTGACGCTCGGGGATCTCAAAGCTAACGATCTCCTGCTGCCAGTCCAAAGGAAAGTCCAAGGGAAAGGTACTGAATACGCGCCGGGCTTCCTCGCCAATGAAAATATCCGCCATATGCTGTCCGGGCACGAAAGCTTTCTGGCGTTCTTTGGCATCACGGCGGTATTTAGCGATAGCCTCGGCCCGTTCTTGCTTGGCACGCTCCACAGCTTCTTCATCGTCCCAGCGGTCAAGCCAGCTTTGGCACTGTTCGCGCAAGTTTTGCGGCAAGGTATTCACGTCAAAGGAATGCAGCAAATCGTAAGCGCGCGAGTGCAGATGGCGTTCGCTCTGATTATTGTGCACTAAAGCTAAGGCCAGCCAAGCGATTGCTTGCGTATCGTCAGAATTCTGTTCTACGATCGCATCTAAAGCGGCGATTCCATAGGCATAATCGCCGTTTTGAATGCGCCTGATAGCAGCTTCCCGTTTACCCATCGGTAAAACGACAATAAAATGCTGCGCCAAACGAAATCCATTGCCCTGTTCTTCAACCTGACGTCCCACCATGCGCTGACCGCGCTCTCCCAGCCAATCCCGCTGTTCCGGAGTCCACAAAGAAGCTTCGGTATAGACGTCCAAATCGAAACGTTTGTTGCCTTCAAGGTCAGAGACGTCAAGCACCGTGCTGTATTGCCCTTTAGTAACCTTAGTGTTTACGCGTTTCAGGACATTATTATTCTCCCCCAGCGTAACCACCAGAGGAAACCCGGAAGGCAAATTCGTCACCCCTTCAACGGTTAGCAGACAGTTGCCCTCGTTGACCATACCGGTATCAATGCGCACTGAATGATACCCCAGAACGGCGCAGCCGGTGCACATCCCCCATACCATGGCGGTGATTCCCAAGCGCCTGCCGAAGCGCATCCACTCGTTCACCTTCCGCTCCTCCCGAAAATAGACTTAAAGGTCAAACGCGCAGTCTTGCTATTGCGGCAGAGTAGTCGTCGCTGCCAAAAATAGCCGAAGCGGCGATTAAAGTGTCCGCGCCTGCTTCCCGGCAGCGAGGTGCCCACTGCTCATTAACCCCGCCATCTACGCCTATGCGCACTGCGGAAGGCATCAGCTCGCGCACCCGCTGAATTTTATCTAAAGCTGATGGAATAAAACGCTGCCCCGAAAAACCGGGATTTACACTCATGATTAGTACAAAATCCACAGTCTCGGCAATATAAGGTAAAAATTCCGGACTGGTTGAGGGATTCATGGCTACGCCTGCCTGCATCCCCATTTGCCGACATTTCCCTAAAAAACGGTGCAAATGGGCACAGGCTTCTACGTGCGCAGTAACGAGCTTGGCCCCCGCTTCTTGGCAGGCTGGCAAATACATATCAGGATCGCTCACCATTAAATGCACATCTAGGGGACAAAGATTCAATTTGCCCATAGCCTTTATCAGCGGCATGCCAAAGCTAAGGTTGGGCACAAAATGACCGTCCATGATATCTAAGTGCAGCCAATCGCTTCCCGCTGCTGCAACATTGCGCAGGTCCGTCTCTAAATGGAGAAAATCCGCCGATAAAACCGAAGCTGAAATTATAAGATCGTTCATAATTCCCAATATTCCCTAATATCATTTAGTTAGCAATCAGCTAACTAGCAAACTATCTGACTTCCACTACTAAAGTCCACTACTAAACACTACTAAAGTTTGACAAAAGTTTAATAAAAGACCGATAAAAGGCTAATAGGAAGAGAAGTCACGGCTACGGCAGAAGGGCCGCCCAATAGTGCCACACGCTGCCCAGCTTCTATTCCTACAGAGCATCGCCTGCAAAACACACCATCTAGAGGCGATCGCGTTTAACCATATTGCCATTGATATATATTTCAATATCAGAGCCGGAAGCCCCTGAAACCCACACATATAGATGGTCGCCCACCACCTGTTTCGCATGGTACACTTCTTCTTCACCAGAACCAGATACCAAAACTATGCGCACATCGTGTTTCTGACTGCCTTTGGGGAGAATTAAATCCAACTGACGCTGCACCAACATCCGCGCACTAGCGGCTCCCGCTGAAACTTCCAGCTCAACCTCACTGCCAGCGGCAACTTCAGCTCCATAAGGGGGGTTGTGCTGAACAACAAAACCCTGCTGCACCGACGTGCTGGGACTCCAAGAAATACGTCCCAGTTTGAGACCAGATTTAGCTATAAGCGCTTTGGCGGCAGCGATATTCTTGCCGCGCCAATCCGGTACTATGACACCGGCCACTGCTACACCGCGATTGACATCCACATTGATAGGAGTGCCGGGGCGCACTCTAGACCCCGCCTTAGGTTTTTGAGATACTACCTCTATAGTCTTAACCCCAGCTTTATCAACCTCTTTGACTTTACCCAAAGTCAGTTTATTGTCTGCCAAAATAATATCTACGTCGCGCAGCGATTTGCCTGAAAGGTCTGGGACTGTCATCAGCTCCGGCCCTAAACTGACAACTGCCAGAACTTCGCGGTCCTGTCTTACAGTTTTGCCGGGAGCGGGATCCTGAGAGATGATAATCTGCTCCGGGAATTTATTGGAATATTTGCCCTCTTCCAAACGCAGACGCAGGCCCATATTGGTGAGCAGGCGATTGACTTCGTGAATATCTTTGCCCTGAATTACCGGAACTTCTATTTCTTCGGGTATAGCGAAATAAGTGCGGTAAACTGTAGCTCCCGCTATAATACCTAAAGTTATAGTCATCACGCTCAAAAAAAGTACGATGAGAAAGCACAGCGTTTTCCCGCCAAACTTGAGGACGGATAAAATCGGCCTCTTTTTCTGAGACTTCTCATCTGAGCAAGAAGCTGGCTGGGGCTTTTCCTTCTTCCCGTCAGCGCGTTTAGTGTCAGCCTCGGCCTTTCTGCCCTCCGGCTTAGCTTTCGGTGATTCTCCCTCAGAGCTAGCGCTGGCTGCTGCCTCAGGCTCTCGATCAGCTGCTATTTTCCTCTCTGGCTGGGCTGCCATTCTAGGCTCTGGTATCACCCGCAACTGCCTTGGTTCCGCATTGGGCGCATTGGGCGCAGGTATCACCCTTACCGTTTTGGCTCCGGCCTGTTTCTCTTCATTACGTCTCTTCTCTTCGGCAACAGCTCTAACATCTAAAACCGTAGTTTCTTTAGATGATGACTTATCGCTATCTCTGCGCTGCTTACTCATCTTTACTATCTCACTAATATTAAATAGGCAAATCGCCAGGCAAATCCAGAGCTGAGGTTGGAGGAGTTCCCTCGCTGCTGCTGGGCAAAGCCGGAGCTGGCGGAGGCGGTACCTCATGATGATTATTATCGTCTGCTTGTGAAGCAGGAGTTTGAGAATGCGGCAAGTCTGCAGGCAATTCCGGCTCTAATGCAGGCGCGGGTTCAGGCGCGGGTTCAGCGGCAGCCGGATGGGAATCGGTTATAGTCAAATCCACAGCAGCGCCATAATCGGTTTCAATACCTCCAGAAGGATACTGCTGCACGACAATACCGGGGACATTATCTTCGTAAGAAGTCGTAACATTGCCTAAAACCAGCCCTGCCTCACGCAGTTTTTCTACAGCGGTATCATAATTTAGGCCATTCAGAGAAGGCACCACCGCCATGTTAAAACTAGATACGTAAGCTTTGCCGTCTTCAACTATAATCCCGGCGGCGGGACGCTGTTTCGAGATTTTAGAATTGCCGCTGCCGCCTCCCTCAACTATCAGCTCTAAGCCCAGAGCCTTCGCTTCAGCCAAAGCAGCGTTAACCGTTTTGCCCACCAAATTAGGCATAACTGTAGTAGAGGTCTTGGCCTTGGGAACAACAATTACAATGCGGGAGCCGCGTTCGATTGCAGTACCTGGTGCGGGGTCCTGCCGCAGAACTATGCCTGGAGAGCCTCCGCTGTCTTCAGTCTCCTTTACTACAGCTATCATTCCCAGGCGGGCTATCGCTTTCATCGCTTCTTCAACACTCATCCCCACTAGCTTGGGAGCTTCAGTACTCGAAGCTTTATCGCTGACTTTAAGAGTCACAAAAGAACCGCGGGCGACTTTTGTTCCAGCTGCTGGGTCCTGCTCCACGATAGTATTAGGAGGGACAGCAGTGTCATCAGTATGCAGAATATTAGCCTGTATCCCCAAGCGTTTGAGTTCTTTTAATGCAGTATCCAAAGGAACCCCAATAAAACTGGGCAAAAATATAGCATCTTTGCTGCGGCTTACCACTAAATAAACTACGCTGCCCTGGGCCAGTTCAGTACCAGCTTTGGGGTCCTGTTCTACGACCACGCCCTCTGGCACTCCATCTACCGCGCGCTGCTCCTGAATATTAGTTCTAAAACCCAATTGCTCTAATTTCGCAATCGCAGCCTCTAACTGCTCTCCCTCGACATTGACCACCACAGTTCTGGGCACCGAGTAAACCAGTTTCCAAGTTACGCCGCCGACAATAGCCGCAAACACTATCAGCAGCAAAGCCACCAGCAGAAGCACCCTTCCCCGTTTTTTACGAGGCTTAGCATCGCCGTAATGTTCTTCTATGCTGTTATCGGCAATAAATTCGCCGCTATCTTCTCCATAAACTTCACTGTCTCCGGAATAGACAGGGCGGACTAAAGTTGCAAACTCGTCATCGCTATATTCATCTGCAGAGCTGTACTCATCTTCTGGAGCATAGCGCAGGCTGTCCAGCGCTTCGCTCATAGCCAGAGCGGATTCAAAGCGATCTGCTGGATCTTTTTCCATAGCGCAGAGAACTATCTCATCTAAGGCCGAAGATATTTCTGGGCGCAAACTGGAAGGAGGGCTGGGAATCTCCTGAATGTGCTTCACTGCCAACTTTACAGCGTTGCTGGCTGTAAACGGCAAAACTCCCGTAAGCAGCTGATAGAGCAAAACTCCGACAGAATAAATATCAGAACGGCAGTCGGCCTCTTCGCCATTGGCCTGTTCGGGAGAGATGTACTCCACAGAGCCGATCAGCTCGCCAGTCTGGGTTAAAGTGCGTTCTCCCAAGACGCGGGCGATACCAAAGTCGGATACTTTAACTTCGCCGTGTTCACCAATCAAGACATTGCGCGCGGACACATCGCGATGTACCAGGCCATGCTGATGAGCGTCCTGCAAAGCGCTGAGCACGTCTAAAATAATATTGATAGAGCGGTCCAAACTGAGGCGTCCGCTGCGTTTCAGCAAAGAACGCAAGTCCTCACCGCGGACCAGCTCCATAACAATGCAAGTACCCTCGTCAGATTCAATTAAATCGTAAACCTGTACAATATGGGGGTTATTCAGCACAGAAGCTGCCCGCGCTTCACGCCTGAAGCGTTCGCGGAAATCCGGATCGTTTGCTATAGATTCTTGCAGAACTTTGACGGCTACTTCACGCCCTAAATTCAAATCGCTGGCCCGATATACCGTGGCCATGCCGCCCTGCCCTATTTTATCGAGCAGCTTATAGCGCCCGTTAATCACCTTGCCAATCATTAGGCGAAAGTTCTAAATTTCAGTTGTTTATCCTCTATTAGGCCAGGCTGACGCATAAGTAGGCGCTTAGGCGCTATCGGAAACAGATCGCCACGCAAGCGCTAACAAAACAGCAATTAAGACAGCACTTGTGGCCAGCTTCCATACCGGCGCGAATTCGCCCAGCTCTTAGAGCCAGCCTTGACCAAAATTTCACGGGATCAAAGGGTATATTCGCATTTAGAGGAATTATAAGAAGTTTTGTGTGCCGTAATGTGAGAATAATGCCTGGGCATAACGCCCTGCTCTCGGTACAGCAGCAAATTCATCAGCTAATGGCCCCGGAATGTTAACGACATGATGAACAGCACATCGATGACGAAACTGCAGCAGTGGAGACAAAAAATATTTGGAAACATAAGTTTTGTTCGAAAAAGCTTAGGGGGTATTGTATTTTGCGTTCTTACGTATTGTCTGATTTTCGCCGACATCCCCACTAACGCTAAATTCGAAGTAGGCAAGCCTGCTCCCATAGACGCCCGCGCCGATTACACGGTGCGCTTAGTCGACGAAGTAGCGACTAACAAAGCCAAAAAAGACGCAGCTTCGCAAGTCTCTGAAGTTGAAGTTTACAATCCTTACGCAGTGCAAAGCAGCGAAGCCCGCATTGACAACACTATAAGCTTTGTGCGCATGACTATGCCGGAAAGCAGCCCTCTGGCAGCGCCTTCCCCATCCGCTTCAGCCACAGACAGCAAAGCTGACGGCATATCGCCTGCCCCCACGGCGGCAATTCCTTCAGCGACATCTCCGGCACCTTCTCCAGCCGACCATCCCAGCGATAAAAACATCCAGCAGCCTCCTTTAACGCTGAGCCCGTCAGTTTACGACATACTCATCAACGCCAATGATAAGGAACTCAAAGATTACGGAGATACAGCCAAAAAACTGCTCCGCCAAACTATGAGCGATGGTATCCGCGAATCTGAATTAACTCAGGCAGCAGCCAACATGATTACCCAGGCTGCTTCATTGCGCAACACATCAAGCCGCACCAAACTCGTCGCCGTAGAGCTAGCCAGCAAAGCCCTGATCCCTAACCTGCACACCGATGCTGCCGCTACAGAGGCAGCCAGACACAAAGCCGCTGAAGAAGTAATTCCCATCGTCAAAGTAATTTTGCCCGGCCAGATCGTCGTGCGTGAAGGCGAAATCGTCGATAGAGAAGATATTCCTGTTTTAGAGGCTTTGGATTACTACCACCACAAGCTGACCATACGCGAGCTTTCAGTAAAAAGTTTACTGGTGCTGGTGCTCATGGCTATCGCTGTCACCTTCGTAAGCATCTGCGTTCCCAAAGTATATGGCAGCCCCAAAAAATTAGCTGGCCTAGCGCTGATCACTATAGTTTACGCTATCTGTTCTCACAGCATGATCGCCGCCGACGTCAATCCGCAGATTAGCCCCATAACTATTCCCGCCATCCTGATAGCTATTTTATATGACAGTGAGCTAGCCATTCTTATCAGCATCTTGCTAACTATGTACAGCAGCGCGGAGACCCATAGTTTAGCGGCTACTACAGCATCTATACTTACCAGCTTAGTCGCGGTGCTTTCGGTGCGCCAAATCAACAAGCGCTGGGATTTAATCCGTTCATCAGTAATTATCTGGGGTTCCAGCATCCTGTTTAACGGTTTATCTACGGTAAGTAACGTCAACAACTTTGAAGCTTGGGCTTATAACGCTTTATGCCACGGTTTTTTCAGCGGTTTGCTGTTCTCCTTAATAGCTTCAGGCATTCTGCCTTTTTTGGAAAGCATCCTCGACGTAGTCAGCCGCATGCGCCTGCTGGAACTCGCCAATCCTTCCGAGCCTCTATTGCAGGAATTGCTCTCCAAAGCACCGGGAACTTATCAGCATTCGCTGATGGTTTCCAATTTAGCGGCCGCTGCCGCTCTGGAAATTGGTGCCGATGACATGCTTTGCCGCACTGGTGCTTTTTACCACGATATTGGCAAAAGCAAACAGCCCAATATGTTTATCGAAAACCAGTTTGGCAGTGAAAATCCCCATGACAAACTAGCTCCCAGCCTCTCGGCCATGATTCTCATATCTCATGTGCGTTTTGGGCTAGAGATGGCTAACCAGCATAAACTGCCCCAGGCCATACGGCAATTTATTAGCGAGCATCACGGCACTAATTTAGCTTCATTTTTCTTCCAAAAAGCCCAAGAAATGAGCGATGAGCCGCTGTTTGAAGACGATTTCCGCTATCCCGGCCCTAAGCCGCAGTCCAAAGAGACCGCCATCGTCATGATCTGCGACAGTATTGAAGCAGCTGCCCGGACCCTCCATTCTCACACCAAAGAGACCATTCAGTCTTTAGTAGACCGTCTAGTTGACAATATTATTCGCAACAGCCAGCTAGATGAATGCGCCTTATCTATGCGCGATATCACCAAAATTAAACAGTCCATAGTGCATACGCTCACCAGCCACTACCACAGCCGCATATCATATCCCACCATGCAGAAAGACGCCTCTAAAACCAGCGGCGACAAGGAGGCAGAAAAGAAGGGCACTAATAATAACGGCAAAGATTCCGCTGCTGCCTCCGCCGAAAAAACGGCTGAGACAGCTCAGAATAAGCACAGCTCTGGATCAGATAATCAGCCGGATAAAGCCTCCAAAGCCACGGAAGCCGCTGCTCCCAGCCATAGCGAGAGCCAGCTTCACCCGCAGTCTGCGGAAAGCCCCTCCGATAGCCCTTGCTTTCCCGCAGCTCAGCGTAAGTCAGCGAATCTTAGTTAAATGACTGGCGCAAACCATAAATATAACGCCGCAACACCATACCTTCGCAAATTAGCTAATCGCTAACTAAATAATATTACATATGAAAGGAACTTTTTATGACTCACCGCAGCCATATCCACGTCAAGACCACAATCGATCAGCGCAACGTTAAGGCCAACCGCCGGCTGCGCCCGTCATTAATTCGCGAAATCGCCCGCCAAGCACTGCGCTTGAGCGATCTCCAGGGCAACTTCGAGGTCAATATTATAGTCACCGACGATCAGCACATTCGCGCTCTCAATCGCAATTTTCGGCAGATCGACTCTCCTACTGACGTACTGTCTTTCCCCATTCTCGAAGACGGCAGTATCCCGGTCTCCTACCCCAGCGGGCGCATACTCTTAGGCGATATAGTTATCAGTATAGATACCGCCTCTCGCCAAGCCCGGGAAGATGGCGTCGCTCTGGATCATATGGCTGCCTGGCTCATTGGCCATGGAATGCTGCATCTTATGGGGATCAATCATGACGATGAAGACATGCGCCGTTCCATGAATAAGCGCGAACAGGATATTCTGCGCGCTCTGGGCATACCCGTTAAAGCTGCAAAACTTTACACCGTATAAACCACCTATTTAAGCACTTATTGGAATCAGCCGTATGCCGCCTTCCAGCATTACCGTATATGTTCAGAGCAAAGCTGATAATTCCCCGGGCCATGCCGGGATCGGCTTGATAATCACCGGTTCTCTAACCCAAGAAATATCCGAATACATAGGTATAGCCAGTGCAGTTCAGGCTATGTACCAAGCTGTCATTCAAGCTTTTAGCTTTGCCGCTGACCACGAGATTACTACCGTTTGCTTGTGCAGCGACAGCGCTGAGCTACTGAAGCGCCTGCAGCAGCGCCATTGCCCTGATCTGAGCATCGATCTATCTTCTCTGCACAAGCGCGCTGTCCAAAGCGCTCGTTACCATCGCACTGAATACCGGCTGCTGCCGAGCAGCAATCCCTATTTGCTAAGGGCTTCGCAGCTCGCGGCCCAGGCCATAAGCGATCAGCATCAGCCCCAGACGAGCGCTTCCGATCACCATGACAAGCACCACGCCTTGCAGCAGTCAGCGGGTGGGGTGGTTTATAAGCGCCAGGGCCAGCACATTAAAGTCTGCTTAATCGCCAAAAAAGACGGACAGCTCTGGGCCTTGCCCAAGGGGCGCCTTCAGCCCGGAGAGAGCTGGGAAGGCACTGCTGTCCGAGAAGTCTTAGAAGAAACCGGTCATCTGGCCACTATTGCTGATTACATCGATCAAATAGATTATTATTTCTATTGGAAAGATAATCACACCTTATATTATAAGCTAGTGGCGTTTTTTCTAATGCCGGTCATCGTCGAAAACCATCGCCAGCCGGACGGCGAAGCCGATAAAATTGCCTGGTTTGCCTTAGGAGACGCCCTGCAGCGCCTGCACTACCAGAGCGAAAAAAATATTCTATACCAAGCCCAGAAAATGCTGAAAACGGTTTACTAGAGGGCGCACTGATAAAATCAGCGCTGCCCGCACCAGACGACAGACTAACCCCGCCCGCACCATTCGCGCAAAGCTAAAATACAGCGGCGGTTTTCCGCCATGGTACCAATTGTAACCCGCATACAATGAGGCAAGCCGAAGCCTTTCAAAGGACGGATAATGACGCCGCGGCGCAGCAGGAAGTCATGCAGGCGCATGACTTCCTCTTCATCTTTAAATACCAGCAGAATAAAATTAGAAGCCGTGCGGTAGTAGTGCAGGTCTAAACGCTCAAACTCTTTATAAAAGTACTCTCGGCCTTCGCGATTCATCGTAAGCGTCTGTTCCAAGAACTCCTCATCCTCTAAAGCGCCTAATCCCGCGGCCTGCGCTAAATCAGACGGCTCAAAGGGCAGCTTAATCTTCATGAGGTTGCCGATTAAATATTCGTGGGCAATGCCGTAGCCGATGCGCACGCCTGCCAAGCCATACGCTTTAGAGAAAGTGCGCAGAGTGATTACCTGATCGTGACGGTAGCACATAGAATCTGGATAATCGGGAAATTCCTGAGCGAACTCAAAATAAGCTTCATCAAGGATGACTAACACGCGTTTAGGCAGGCGCTCCAGAAAAGCGTCCAATTCCTTATCGGTAAAATAGGTACCTGTAGGATTGTTGGGGTTACACAAATACACTATTTTCGTGCGTTCGGTAATATGATCCGCGATAGCCTGCAAATCAAAGCGATAATCGCTGAGAGGCACTATAATTGGTGCCTCTGCCCTCGCCTGAGCCATAACTTTAAACCCCACAAAAGTGGCATCTACGGAAATGACTTGGTCATCCTGCTGTAAAAAAGTGCGCATGATATAAGACATAATGCCTTCAGAGCCGTTGCCCAGCACGATATTGTCAACTTTTACACCAAACCGCTTCGCCAAAGCGCTGCGCAATTTCAGCCCGGCGGTATCGGGATAGCGATAGGTTTCCGACAAACGCTGCCTAATCGCCTCTAAGGCGCGATGCGAAGGGCCTAGAGAATTCTCATTGGAAGCCAATTTATCTACGCGTTCAATTCCATATTCGGCCTGAACTTCCCAGATCGGCTTGCCAGCAACGTAAGGGTTAAGGCGCTGGATGTAATCGGGGATAAGCTGAGCAAAAGTTTCCTGATCGAAAGTATTATTATTCATAAACTATATCCTACGCTATTATCTATCATATACGGACATCGACGATAACGGGGCGGTGATCGCTAGCTTCAGCCACGGCATCCCCTACCACAATGCGGGCCGACTTATCCAGCATTTTAGCCTTTAGAGCATCATTGAGGATTAGGTAATCCAAGGCCGAACTAAAGCGTTTAGTTTTAAATGACACGCGGTTTGGCCCCATCCAGCTGAGCACGTCATGAAGCCCGGAGGTGCGTGTCAGAGGTGCTAAAGCCTGCGAATTAGGTTCGTCGTTAAGGTCGCCTACAATGATCAGCGGGTATTTCTGCAAACCGGCCGCAATGCCGCGCACCCGGCTGGCTTGAGCCATACGCTGCGATACTGTGGAATCGTCGGTGTCTCCGCGTTTGCTCTTAAAATGATTAACCAGCATTACCAGCCTGCTGGGATGGTTAAAATGCACTTCCAGGCAATCACGCGAGAAATAATAGGAACGCCCCCCACCGCCAGCTTGGCATTTATCCCGCGCATGAGTCACATAGTTCTTAATGGGTATTTTAGAGAGCACCCCCACATCAATACCGCGCATGGTGTCATTGCCTTCAATGAGCAGATAATAAGGATAATTTGACATGGCGGCCAAATCTTTCAGACAGGCCTGATTCTCTACTTCCTGTACGCCCACGACGTCTGCCTGCATTCTGTTGAGAACTTTGGATAAACCAGCCAGTTTAGCGGAATAATCCCGGCGGCTCAAAACCACATCGTGGTTGGGGTCATCGACTGTATCAAAAAGGTCGTGCACATTCCAGGAAGCCAGCCGCAAAGTTCCTTTCTGGGGCGGGGCTAACCGGCCTAGCTCAATCAGCCCCTGACCATCTCCAGAAGAGCTGCTTGTTGGAGAATACGACTTATTCTTATTTTTTTTGTTCTTATAGCGTTTCTTTTTGTACGCTTGGTTCCCGGAGCCATTCTGAGCCAGCTGCCGCCCCTCGGACTGTTCAAATTGCTGTTCGGCCTGCTGTTTGGCCGCCCCATTGGCTTCCGGGGAACTGCTGCAAGCTACCTGCCCGCTCCCCCAGACGGCCAAAGCCAGCGCTGCTACCGCATACTTAGCCCAGCGTTTCCACGTTTTAGCAGACAAGATACGATCAGCTTTTTCAGGCATCCAGGATAATTTCATTGCACTTTATCTCCCAACATTTAGCCGCAGCACGCAAGGCGAATCCAGACGCAGCGAAAAAGGTATCAAACGCATATCCGGCTCACGCGCAGCGCGTTCATCGCTCTTCAATTTAATGCTATTAAATTGTTAGAATAATTAAAGATCATTAAATCAAAGAGCATTTCATTGCGGCCGGATAATTACCCTGCTTTTTATGCTGCCGTTAAAAAAGGAATAACTAGCTAAAATGCGTAGAGAACTTATTTGAATTTTAATTAGCTGTCACCAGAAAGGATGACTAAACAATGGATGACTCCCTTGAACTAGCCCAGCGCATTGCTGACATCTGCTACGACAAGATGGCTGTCAACACACTAGTCCTGGATATGCGAGAATTATCAGTGATGTGCGATTATTTTGTAATCGCCAATGCCCCGACCCGTGTGCAGATAGCCGACATAACTAGGGCTATCGACGACGCCATGTCGGCGGACGGGTGCCACGCTCAGAGCATACAAGGACGCCACGAAAACACTTGGGTATTACTCGACTACGGCAACGTTATCGTTCACTTGTTTTTAAGCCAGGAACGCGCCTTTTATAATCTAGAAGGGCTTTGGAGCAAAGCCCCTGTCGTTTACGCTCCCGATGATGAGCGCGAACGTGCGGCACAAAGCAAAAGCAACAGTATTGAGTCTTAAGTTAACGACATTGGCCCAAGACGCAGTCCCGTCAAGTTAGCGATCAGCTAACTTGCGAACT
>JAUNIO010000044.1 GCA_030535355.1 bacterium
ACTTTGTGCAAAAATATTTTGCAATTTTATGCAAAAAGGGCTTGCAAAAAACACCTCCTAAAAAGCATAAGAAAAAAACTTACGAAAAATGTAAGTAACATAATATCACGCCTGCGTGATTAATTGTCAATATTATAATGAAAAATTTAGTATTTTTATGAAAAATTTAGGATGTGGCGGGTTGATGAGCGCTGTCAGGAGGGGCGCTGTGGGGGTGCCGTCAGGATAATTGTAAATTTTTACTGCTTATAAAGGTTAGCTTGTGCGTTGGTAGAAGTTTTATAATTTGTGTGGAAATATGTAAAACCATATTGGCTCTTTGGCTTTTTAATTACGCTGCTCATGGTGGCAGAGATTCTTATGGACCTTTGTCAGCCGGAGATGATGAGCTATATTATCGACGCCGGAGTGCTGGGCGTCAATAACGGCGGTAAAGGCGACTTGCATCTGATAATTGAGATAGGCCTTTGGATGCTGGGCCTTACGGTGCTGGGCAGTCTGTGCGGTGCCGGAAGCAACATCTGCATCAGCGTGGCTTCTCAGAAGATCGGCAATGCTATGCGCAAAGACTGTTTCCGCCGCATTATGGCTTTCTCTTTTCCCCAAGTAAAAATGTACGGAACGGGTACGCTGATTACCCGCATGACCAACGATATTACTCAGGTGCAGGGACTGCTGTCCCAGTTGCTGCGCGGCATGGTGCGCACGCTGCTGCTGACCTTTGGCAGTATCTATTTTATGTTCCGCCTGCATACGACCTTCGGCTGGATGGCTTTGGCTTCTTTTCCGCTTATCTTCGGAGTCATCGTGCTGTGCCTGCTGCAGACCAATCCCCTGTTTCCCAAACTGCAGTCTCAGCTGGACGATCTCAATGATTTGCTGCAGGAAGATGTGGCCGGTGTCCGCATCATAAAATCCTGCGTGCGCGAAGCCTATGAAAAACTGCGTTTTGGCCAGGCTAATGGCCGCCTGCTGAAAACCCAGCTGCAAATACTTTTTGTATTTGCGTTTTTGAATCCCACGGTGCACATGGTCTTGGACCTTATAATCGCTGTGCTGCTGCTGTGGGGAAATTACCAGGTGCAGGCTGGGCATATAACCCCTGGACTAATCATGGCAGCTTTGACTTATATAACCACCATGATGCACGGAATTCTTATTTTGGTCATGGTTTTTCAGACTATTACCAGGGGATTAGCTTCTTGGAAGCGCGTAAATGATTTGCTGCAGACCGAGCCTGTACTTAAAGACGGCGTGCACAGTCGGGGAAGAGGGCCTTTGGGCCAGGTGGAATTCCGCGACGTTTCTTTCACTTACCCTGATGGCGAGCATCCCGTGCTGCAGCATATTAATCTGACTATTTATCCCGGGGAAACTGTGGCCATAATGGGCACCACGGGCTGCGGTAAATCGACGCTGATCAATCTCATTCCACGCTTTTACGACGTTAGCTCTGGGCAGGTGCTGGTTTCAGGGCGCGATGTGCGCGAATATAAACAGCGCTTTTTGCGCACTCACGTATCCATGGCTTTGCAAAAGATTGAACTCTTCAGCAATACGATTCGCGCTAACGTCAGCTGGGGCCGGGAACAGGCCACAGACGCGGAACTCGATGCTGCGGCTGGTGTCGCTCAGGCCAGGGAGTTTATCGCGGAAAAAGAAAATCAATGGGACATGGTTCTCGACGAGCGCGGCAACAGCCTGTCCGGAGGACAGAAGCAGCGGCTGGCTATCGCCCGTACTGTGGTGCGCGACGCCTGGATATATATATTTGACGACGCTACGAGCGCCCTAGACCTGAAAACCGAAGCCCGGCTTTCCCAGGCGCTGAAATCGGCCCGCCCCAACAGCACTAAAATAATTGTGGCCCAGCGCGTTGTTTCAGCGCGTTCCGCAGATAGAATTGTGGTCTTGGACAGCGGCGGTATTGTGGGATGCGGCTCGCATGCGGAACTCATGGAAAGCTGTCAGGTGTATCAGGACATTTACCGTTCGCAGATAGGGGAAGATCACGATGCCGCCTAAGCCTGATGATGCTGCAGCTGCAAGGCAAATGCCGGCGAAAAAGGATTTGGTGCGGAGGCTTTCGGCCCTGCGCCGCCGCGGCGGTCATTTCGCGGAAAGCGAACATGCCGAAGAGGTAGGGCGCACGTTAAAGCGCATATGGCGCTATTTATCTCGGGAAAAGCTGCTGCTGCTGGGATTAATTGCGGTGGTGCTTACCGGCACAGCGGGCAATATGTACGCTCCCAGCCAGCAAAGCCTGTGCATTGACATTATAGCGGGCGTGCATCCCGGGCATTTGGGGCAGACGCTGTGGCTGATGCTGGGCGGCTACGCTCTGTTCTGCGTCTGCGAAATAGGGCAGGGGATGTGGAGTGCCCGCCTCAGCCAGCATATCGTGGAGCAGCTGCGCGAGGAACTCTTCGGGAAGATCATCGATATGCCGGTCAGCTATCTCGACCGCCACTCTCATGGCGATGTGATGAGCTGCATGACTAACGATATAGAAAACATTTCCCTTTCGGTTTCGCAGGCGTGGCCTACCCTTTGTTCCGGCCTGCTCACCGTCATCGCTACCAGTATAATTATGGTCTGTTATTGCTGGCAGCTGGCTTTGCTTTCGGCGGTGGCTGTCGTCTTTACTCTAGTTGCCACAAAGATTTTGGCGAAGTTCGTGCGCAGGTATGCCCGCTGCCGCCAGCAGCTGCTGGGAGAGCTGAACGGGGCCATTGAGGAAATGATCTACGGTTATCAGACCGTAGTAGTCTGCGCCCACGAAGAACAGACGGTTAAGGAGTTTTGTTCTACAGCCGATGCCCTGACTAATGCGGGCATCAGCACCGAGATTTTCAGCGGCCTGCTGGGGCCGGTGATGTTCATCACCCGCAATCTTAATTTTGTCATTATCGCAGCTTGCGGCGGGTATTTCGCCCTTAAAGGGCTGGTTACGGTGGGAGAAATTTCCGCTTTCATAGTTTATTCCAAGATGTTCAGCCGTCCCATCAATGAAATTGCCCAAATTTACGGGCAGCTGCAGACGGCTGTGGCCGGTGCGGAACGCGTCTTTAAGGTTTTAGATCAATGCTCTGAAAGAATGGAAGGCGAAGAGCTTAAAATTAAAAAAGGCGCGGATATTGCATTTAATAATGTTCAGTTTTCTTATAAAGTGGGCACGCCGGTAATCAAAGACTTTAGCCTGCGCGTGTCGGCGGGCCGGCGTATTGCTTTGGTGGGGGCAACGGGCAGCGGAAAAACCACGATTGCCAATCTGTTGCTGCGCTTTTACGATTTGGATCGCGGCAGCATTACCATTAATGGCCGCAATATCGCTAGGATCAGCCGTTCCAGTCTGCGCCGCCATATCGCTATCGTATTGCAGGATACCGTATTGTTTAGCGATACCGTAGAGCGCAATCTGCGCTATGGCCGCGAAGAGGCCGGGCGCAAGCGCATTGAGGCGGCGGTCAATATGAGCTGTGCCGCGGACATTATTCAGGGCCTGCCTCAGGGATATGATACGGTGCTGCGCGGAGGCGGATTTGACCTAAGCCAGGGCCAGCGCCAGCTTTTGGCTATCGCTAGGGCTCTGATAGCCGATCCTCATATTATCATCCTCGATGAAGCTACGTCCAATGTAGATACCCGTACCGAAAAAGCTGTGCAGGAATCGATGCAGCGGCTGATGCGCAAGCGCACCTGCCTGATTATAGCTCACCGTTTATCGACGATCCGCGACGCTGATATGATCGTGGTTATGGACAATGGACAGATCGCGGAACAGGGGACGCATGAGCAGCTGCTGGAGCGGCGCGGCAAATACTACGAGCTGTATATGACCCAATTTGCAGGGATAGCTACATGAATAACGGCAAACTGCAGAAACTGACGCTGACGGCGATGCTGGCGGCGCTGGGAATCGTTCTGCCCTTTTTTACGGCGCAGCTGCCGCAGATAGGCAACATGCTGCTGCCCATGCACTTTCCAGTGCTGCTGTGCGGTTTTATCTGCGGCTGGCGGTATGGCTTGCTGTTAGGGCTGCTCCTGCCGCTGGCGCGCTCTCTTATGTTTGGCTTTCCGCCGCTGATGCCTATCGCTTTGGCCATGGCGGCTGAATTAGCGGCTTATGGGTTCATCAGCGGATTTTTGTCTGAGCGTTTCCCTTCGGCAAAAATATCGCGGCTGTACGTCAATTTGCTGGCAGCTATGCTGGGAGGGCGCTTGCTCTGGGGAATCGCTATGGCATTTCTCCTGGGAGCGAACGCTCAGGCCTTTACTTTAAAAATGTTTGTTTTGGGTGCTTTTGTGTACGCTTTGCCGGGCATAGCTTTGCAGCTATTGATTATCCCGGCCCTGGTCTATGCGTACAGGGCTGGGCACAGCGTCATTTAACAGCGTCATTTGGTTAGTGTTCCGCGGCCAAGCTATCGCTTGCCTCAGCTTCCGCGCTGGAGGCGGCTTCACACAGTAGGTACTGTCAGCGCTAAAGCGAATTTTTATATTGCTTTTTGCACATCCTTTATTCTTTGTTTATTCTTTGAGAGGATTTTATTCAGTGATACACAGATTGACCAAATTTAGGGCCTGCTCTCTATTGCTGACCCTGAGCTTTCTGTTCAGTTTGGGAATTGTCGGCTGTACTGACAAGGACCGCGAAGCCGGCCCTGCTCCCACTCCAACAGAAGATACCATCAAATACTACTTCCAGCAGGATACTGCTTCCAAAGTCTCCGCTGAGATGACCTCGGTGGCCTTAGCCGCTTTCGACGCGGACTGGAATCTGCTGGACGGTGCTTCACTGCTGCAGTCCAGTATCGCCGATATGGCTGTAGATGGTGATTACATCGTAGCTGAAGCCAGTGTGCCCGAGGAAGCCGCTGTGCTGGCTTATTGCTTTACCAATGGCCCTGGCGATGTTGCCGAATATGCCGAAGCCGAGATTTACGTTATCGCTTTGGAAGACGGTGAGACAGTTTATACTATGGCCGACGGTGATCTCTTGGGAGAGCCTGTGCTCAGCCTTTACGCCGACGCCGAACATCAGACTGAGCAGTCCGAATTTAAAGTGGGCGAGGAAATCTATCCTGACGCTTCCTTGGCCACTTTGGGCGGCCTAGAAGTCCCCGTAGCCGTTATGGAACCCGTTGATGACACTATCGTCGCTTATACAGCGGCAACCGAGACCAGCGCGGCGCAGTATGTGGCTAAAGCCGAAGGCGAGACCAGCTTTGTGCTGTGCGTAGCCGGCAGCTTCTTCGGTAACTCCGAAACCGGGGCGACCGTTAAAGCTGTGGAGCCGGGCCCTGAACCGACTCCCGAACCCGATCCTACTCCTGAACCGACTCCCGATGCCGTGGCTGCTTGGGTTTTGCCTGAAGGCTATGAGCTTAAGGACGGTTTGATCTACGACAGCGAAGGCGCCCAGGTCTCCGATCCCGCTGCGATCAATACCAAGCTGGAGATAACTTCGGGCGAGAGCAATACCGGTCTGGCTGTGGAGACTGTGACCGCTGAAGATGGCAGTGTGACCTATAAAGAGCTGGCTGCTGAGGTGACTGCCTCTGTCGAATCCGAGACAGCCGATCATTTTACCGCTGAAGTCAAAGATGGCGCTGTGAGTGTGAGCGTCAGCGAGGATGCTGAGACGGACGAAACTGCGGCGATTACCTTTACAGCTGAAGGCTATGAATTCCAGAACAGCCTTGAGGTTACGGTGCTGAGCGCTATGCGCCACGTCACTGTAAGGGTGCAGGAGGATGATGATCCTTCACCTTCTCCTTCTCCCTCGTCATCGCCTGCCCCTAGAGATTTCACAAAGCTGATCAAAGCTGTGGCCTTGGATGCTCAGGGCCAGGTTATAGAAGGCGCTCAGGTAGCTGAAGAGGATATGTCTAAATATGAACTCGATGCTGAAGGGTGCTATAATTTAGAAGTCGATCTGCCCGCGCAGGCCAAGAGCTTAGTGCTCGTATTTGTATTGCATTTTGAAGAGGGGCTTCCGCCTGTTCCCAGTGAGAAAGATGCTGTGGAACCGCTGTTAGGTCTTAATCTGACTGAAGAGGAAACGTACTTTATCTCTCTAGCTGAAATCGGTAACTATGCCTTTGAGCATAAGGGAACTTTCGGTTTCTTCGCCGATGCGGAGCTGACTGAGGCAACCAATGCATTTGATGTCGGCGACACAATTTACTATAGTATGAAGCTGGAGAATGGCCTGGGCATAAAGATGGATCTCGGCGAGCCTATGAGCTTAGACACGTCTGTTGTCGATATCGTCGATGGCAGCCTTAAAGCCGTTGGGCCTGGCACATGTTTTTTTAAAGTCAGTGCGCTAGGAATTGAAGGTGTGCTGCCGATAATTCCCGTTTTTGTTAATAGTCCTAGCTGATACATAAAATACGCAGTTAAGGAAACACTGAACTAATCGGTGTCTCTGTGTATAATAATGGCCGCAGCTGTTTGGGCTGGGGCCATTATTATTGAGATCAGCTAATCTGGGCTAACCGGCTGGCAAGTTAGCTGATATTGCTGGCGAAACGGCATTAGCTTCAATTGCCAGATACCGTGCCTCTGATAGGATTTATACTTGTATCTGTAATATAGTGACTAACTATTATAATGGCTATGAAATGTATTAATTTGGATCAGCTCGCTGAAATTGTAGTGTCATTGTATGCGGAGCGCGGGCGTGTGCTTCTCGCTTTGGATGGCCGCTGCGCGTCGGGTAAAACTACATCGGCCCAGCGTCTGCTGGAAATGCTCGGGGAGAGGAAACTTCAGAACGGATCTGATTATCGTGCCGCTGTCCTGCACATGGACGATTTCTTTCTGCGCCCTGAGCAGCGCACGGAGGAACGCCGCCGTATTCCCGGGGAGAACGTCGATCACGAGCGTTTTCTGCCCGAAGTTTTGCTGCCGCTGTCGCAGGGGATTCCGTTTAGCTTTCGTCCGTATGACTGCCATACCCAGTCTTTGCGGGAAGCTGTTGCCGTGCCCCAGGCTGATATAGCCATAATTGAGGGCGCTTATAGCTGCCATCGCGATCTGCGCGGCTATTACGATGTGCGCGTCTTTGTGGACGTAGATCCAGAACTTCAGAGACAGCGCATTTTGCAGCGTAACGGAGAGGCAGGCTGGCAGCGCTTTGCCGAGCTGTGGATACCCCTGGAAGAACAGTATTTGGCGGCGCTGGACGGGGATGTATTTGATTATAGGCTAATGTAACTGTGTTAGCAATAAGCCTGTCTAACTATGCCGTTTTTTTTGATGAGCTGTATTTTTATGAGCTGTACGCAGCGCCGGAAAAGCCGTTCAGTTGTTTGCTATTTTTTCTAGATAGTGCGGCTGATCGTTTTCGGGAATGCGCAGGGCGTTCATGGCTTCCTGGGCGCTTAGTTTTAGTGTCGCCATCAGGCTTTTAATCGAAGCAATGATGTTTTGTTCTATGCCGATCTTTATACCAATATCTTTGCCTCTAGCTTCTCCCCTGGCTTCGCTTTCTTCTATAAGTGATTGACTTAAATCGAACATGGTGTTCACCTCTATTTCTAATTCTTGAGTCATAGGAATGGTAAATTCATTTTGCAAAATACGTTTTTTGTCGCTTGCAGTGATTTTGTTGGACAAGAGAACGCTTAATAATTTTATTATTCCCTCGTTTTGTGTTTTGTCCGCGTCATCTAGACCGAGAATAATGACGGTCAGTAAATCGTAATTAGTGGGCTTCTCTGGGTTGCTGCCTAAGATATTGTCTTTAGCAATATGAAAAGCGGTAATTGAGCTTGTTAGATACTGTGGCGGCTCAAGACATAGCCAGACGGAGTATACTTTCCGCAATTTGCCGTATTCTGAGTGCGAAAAGACTTTGCCCTTTTGAGCCGACAGCATTCTGGCGCAGTAGTATAGAGCGCGTTTTACTAGCGGGTAGCCGGGATAATAATCCCTTTGTGCTTCTATATTGATTATTAGCTGTGCGGTTTCATCTTTATCGGGAATTACTGCTCTAAAGTAAATATCGAAATAAATGTCTCCTTCGGTAGGCGATGTCTGTTCCTGACCAGAATTTTGCAGGAACGCTCCTGTCATATCTGGATTAATCGGGACTTGGTTAACATAAGGCTGGCCTTCGATATATTTTTCCGCTATAGTTTTGACATCGATCTCGCGAAATTCGCTGAGGCAGCTGTGCATGATCCAGGCCAAGATAATTTTTTCGGAAATAAGGCGTTTACAAACGGCGTCGTAAGCAGCCCGCTTGGCTGTTATGTCGATTCCCGCTGCAATTGAAGTTCTACACGTCATTTTAGCGCCTCCTTTTTCAGTTTAACATATTTTTTGTTCGCTTCCAACGTACTATAGTAGAAGTGCCATATGTAAAAATATTTCTGGAATGTTATATAAAAGTAAACATTGCATATATACGCTGTTTATGTGAAGCAGATACTGCAGACACAAGCTTAAACATGCGGGTATATTGTGTTTTTTTTAGCTTTCAGATGGTATGGCGCTGGAAAGTTCTCTTTTCCCGAACAGGTGAATTATTCAGAGCGCGGAAATTTTTGTTTTTCTAATAGCTGTAAGCTGTAGTAAAAATAACAGTAAAAAAAACTGTAAATAGTGTTATATGGCTTTGAGCAGTATTATAGAGGAGAGTTATTTCCATGAGCAAAAAAAGTCTGTCCTGGATGGCGACCGGAGCTTTGGCCTGCGGTCTGTTTCTTAGCGCAGCGGGGATCGCTCCCGCCGAAGTGACGCGCACGCAGAGCGGAAATCTGACTATGGAAAATGTGCCTGAAGTGCCCGCCGCTTTAGCTAACCGGATGCAGCAGTATTTAAGCACTCGCTCCGCCACAGTCTGCGGCTGGCTGCCCGGACAGCGCGGAATGCTCATGTATACCCGTTTTGGCGATACCACCCAGCTCCACGAGATTGCCCGCCCTGGAGCTTACCGCAAACAGATAACTTTCTTCTCCGAGCCTGTGCACGATGCCGTCATCAATCCTAACCCGCAGCGCCATGACGCTATTATTCTGAAAGACATCGGCGGCAACGAGAACTATCAGCTTTTCCACTTTGACCGCGATACGGGCATATCTAAGCTAATCAGCAATGGCCAGGCCCGTTTTGGCTCGGTGGTCTGGTCTCCCGACGGTTCGCGCATCGCCTATGTCAGCACTCAGCGCAACGGCAGTGACTGGGATGTCTGGATAGCCGATCCCCTGCATCCCGAAAGCGCTAAAATGGTCTATCAGAGCGCGGGATATTGGTCCGTAATGGATTGGTCTAAAGATAATAATAAGTTATTGCTGCATGAATATGTGTCTATTGTTAATGCAAAACTATTCTTGCTGGATTTGAGCAGCGGCAAACTCACCCGCTTAGGATGCGCTCCCGACTCCAAGGAAGTCTTTGCGGTCAATGAAGCTAAGTTCTCCGCTGAAGGCGATCGGGTTTTCTTCACTTCCAACCGCAATGATCAATTCAACAAATTATATGTGCAAAACTTGCGCTCTCAGCATATTGACGCTTTGAGCACGAAAATTAACTGGGATGTCGAAGGGCTGACGGTTTCCCGCGACGGCAGTCACTTGGCTTTCGCTGTCAATGCGGGCGGCGTTTCTGAGGTGTATCTGCTCGATTTGCTCGAGGGCAATAAGGCTTATCACCAGGTGCGCATTCTGCCCCGGGGCGTGGTTACGGGTATGGCCTTCGATCCCAATAGTGAACATTTGGCGGTTAGCATCAATTCGTCTACCAGCCCCGGCGATATTTACAGTGTAGATGTCGATGGCGAAAATATGCGCCGCTGGACCTTCAGTGAAGTGGGCGGTTTAGACCCCCGTAAATTCGTAGAACCTACGCTGATATCTTACGATACTTTTGATAAAGTCGGCGGGGCACCGCGCCGCATTCCCGCTTTCTTGTATATGCCTAAAGATTTGCCTGCCGGCCAGCGCGTTCCCGTGGTCATCAATATTCACGGCGGTCCCGAATCTCAATATCAGCCTTATTTCAGTTCTTTGACCCAGTATTTGGTCAGCGAGCTGGGCATCGCGGTGCTGGCCCCCAACGTGCGCGGATCTTCTGGGTACGGCAGCGATTACGTGCAGCTGGATAACGGCTACCTGCGCCAGGATTCCGTTAAGGATATCGGCGCTCTGCTGGACTGGATTAAAGCTCAGCCCAACTTAAATGAAGATCGCGTGGCGGTCATGGGCGGTTCTTACGGCGGTTTTATGACTCTGGCTTCGCTTTGCATGTACAACGATAGGCTGAGCGCCGGCGTGGACAATGTGGGCATCAGCAATTTTGTAACTTTCCTAAAGAACACCAAGGATTATCGCCGCGATGTACGCCGGGCTGAATACGGTGACGAGCGCGATCCTAAGATGAATAAATTCCTCAGCGACATCGCTCCCAGCAATAATGCTCACAAGATTACTAAACCGCTGTTCGTTGTGCAGGGGGCCAACGATCCCCGCGTGCCGCTCAGCGAAGCTGAGCAGATCGTGCGCGAGGTGCGCCAGAACGGCGGTGACGTGTGGTATATGGTGGCCAGCGATGAGGGCCACGGTTTCCGCAAGAAGGTCAACCGCGATCACTATCTGCAGTCGGTGGTGATGTTTTTGCAGAAGCATTTGCTGGACGAATAGGCTGGCCAGGTCATTTTGACATTGTAAAGGATTGAAGGGGGAGAAGCCGTCGGTGACAGAGGGGAATTCGCTATGCAGCTAAATTTGGTGGCCACTTGCGCTCTGGGGCTGGAAGCGGTTGTTGCCCGCGAACTGCAGCGCTTAGGCATAGGCAATATTAAATCCCATAACGGCTATGTCAGCTTTAGCGGCGATACTGGCACGTTATGCCGAGCCAATATCTGGCTGCGTAGCGCGGATCGGGTCTGGCTGTGCCTTTCCGAATTTGCCTGTGAAACTTTTGAAGACCTCTTTCAGGGCGTGAAGCAGCTGCCCTGGCCGCTGCTTCTGCCCCGTGAGGCTTGTTTCCCCGTCGATGCTTTAACTCACAATTCCCGGCTGACCAGTCTCCCTGCTCTGCAGCGCACTGCGAAAAAAGCAGTTGTCGAGGTGATGCAGAGCCATTATCGCCTGCGCGAATTGCCCGAAACTGGAGCGCTGTATCCTATCCGTATTTTCTTGGTAAATGACGTCTGCCGGGTGATGCTGGACACGTCAGGGAGCGGCCTGCACAGGCGCGGCTACCGCACTCTCAATGCGGCGGCTCCGCTTCGGGAAACCCTGGCGGCGGCGCTGCTGCAGCTCTCTTACTGGAATAAAGACCGTCTGCTGCTGGATCCCTTTTGCGGTTCGGGGACTATCCCCATAGAAGCGGCTTTTATCGGTTTAAATCGGGCTCCAGGCCTTAAACGCTCATTTTGCAGCGAGCGCTGGCCTTTTGTCAAATCAAGCGTGTGGCGGTCAGCCCGCGAAGAGGCGGAAGACCTTTTCGACAGGAAGAGCAAATTGCAGATTATCGGGCGCGATATCGATGGCCGGGTTCTAAAGCTGGCCCAGTTCCATTTAAAGCAGGCTGATCTGCCGGAAAACGCGGTGGTATTTCAGCGCGAGGATGTGCGCAGCCTGCGCAGCCGCCAGCAGTACGGGGTAATTGTGACCAATCCGCCCTACGGCGAAAGGGTTATGGAGCGCGAAGAGGCCGAGGAAATTTATGCGGTGATGGGAGAGGTCTTGGCTCCGCTGCGGACTTGGTCGATTTACGCTATATCTTCTAATCCAGATTTTGAATATTTCTTTGGGCGCAAAGCGGAACGGCGGCGCAAGGTCTATAACGGCATGATGCAGTGCACGTATTACCAATATCCAGGGCCTAAACCGCCGGAGAGATAGATTGCTTCGATTGGCACAGAGGTTGATTAGACTAATGGATGGTTGATATGTTAAGATGAATAAATGCCTCCATAAATTATTAGAGCCATTTTTAGTGGCCGTCCTGAGTTTAATAATAATATCTATAGCTTTTTATCCTGCGGTTTTTGAACATAAGCTTATTTTTCAATACAATTATGTAAGTTTAGACGGCATAGATCTCAATATTCCCCGACGTTATTTAGCGGTTCAGTCTTTGCGCAACTACGGAGAAATTCCGCTGTGGGAGCCTCTAATAGGTAGCGGTGTTCCATTATTTGCTGAAAGCGAGGCTGGTGTTTTTCATCCAACCTTGCTTTTATTCTTTCTAAATGACCTTACTTTAGCTACCAATCTTACTATCCTTTCAGCCATCTTGATTGCTATGCTGGGAAGTTATGCTTGGGGGCGCAGCTTGAAGCTAGGCCCATTAGCATCTGGAATAGGGGCGGTAGCTTTCAGTTTTTGCAAGATTATGCTGCTGCGGACTGCCGGACTAAATATGCTTCATGTGCTGGCTTGGCTTCCCGGCAGTTTAGCGGTTATACATTTGTTAGCAGTTACTGGGAAAAAACGTTACTGGTTTAGCCTAATTATTATTTGGCTGCTTCAGCTTTTAGCTAGTCATATGCAGATGTTTTTTATATGCCAGCTGGCTTGTGGGCTTTATTTTGTTATTCTAATGTTTTTTTCTCCTTCTAATACAAAGATCAAACTGCCGCGTTGGCAATTGTTTATAGCATATCTGTTAGCCATTATCTTTACAGTTGCGCTAAGTTCAGTACAGCTTTTGCCTACTCAAGAACTGGTCAGTAAATCTATCCGTAATAATGGTACTCCATCTCAAACTTTAGAACAGCATATTAATGTTTCGCCAAATTTAAAAATGCTGTTGATATTTGTAAATCCTTTTTATGAGTGCCAACCATTGTTGCCTCATACTCCTGAAGGATTTCAGTATATTGGCTTTTTCCCAGTATTGCTTTGCGTCTGTATCAATAAACAAAAGCGTTTAAGAGTAATTATATGCCTATGGTCTTTGGTTTTGTTTTTTATGTTTACAGCAATGGGGCCCCGTTATGGCATATTCTATTGTTTATATAAGTATTTTCCTTATGTTAGTTCTTTTCGTATGGCAGGAAGATTTGCCTTGCCAATGGTTTGTTTTATGACTATACTGTCTGCTGTGGGTGCGCAAAATTTAGGAGAGCTCTTAGAACGCTGGGGCGGCAAACGCATGTCGCTGTCAGTCTTGGGGAGTATTCTTATAATCACTTGTTTAGATGTTGGATATGTCAATTATAAAATTCAGGGCTATTTGCCAGCTAGCTGGAATGATAAGCCAGCTATACTAAATCATATAAATAGACCTCAGCGTATATATTCCCCGTATAGTGTTTTAGCTTTTAGTACGTATGAGTATTATTTTAAACTACATAATTCTGCATATACATTGGATTATAAAGATGCTTATTGGCAGCATAAGAGTTTACTTAGCTTTGGGGTATCCAACATATTTGGTGTGGCAACGCCCGATGATTATTTAAGCCGCTGTGAAGGTATTGTGTCTTATTATTCGTTTGCCCTCCAAGAGGGACTCGACAAAGGTATGGCCAAGCTGCTGTCTTTAGATGAACACAGTGTTAAACAGATTGCTCCAAATATTGATAATTGGTTCCGCGTCCAGGCGGTCTCCCATATAATAACGCCTATGCCTTTGCCTAAAGGCTGGCCCCAATCTGAGTTTAGCCAGGTGCAAAGCGTGCCCATTCCAGAGATACCGCTTTCTCAAGTTTATATTTACACGCTTGTCAATCCCGTTAACAAAATCCGGCTTGTTCCTGTCTTGCAGAGTGCGCCGCCGCGCAATTGTCTTGATTTAGAGCAATATCTGCAAATTCACACCGGTTCGCTTTACGAACCAGATTTCGCCCGTCCCGCCGATATAGGTAAGGTTATCGTAGAGAAATCTACCAACAATACTCTGAGCTTGACTACGCAATGCGATCAGGATGCCTATTTGGTAATCAGCCAAAGTTACGATTCCAACTGGCAGGCCAGTGTGGATGGTCAGCCCGCATTTATTAGTCTGACCAACTTAAATATGCAGAGTCTGCCCGTGCCCAAGGGAAAACACCGCGTGGAATTGCGCTATGTCTCTCCCGCCTTTGAGAAAGGCTGGAAGATTAGTCTGGCCGCGCTGATATTATTTATTATTTTGGGTATCTGGGCGCTGCGCCATCCGAGTCAGCCGGCAGCTTTGAACTTACCTGAAGCTGATCGCCAGCCGTAGTTCCTTAGCTGCGGTGCAAATAGCTCAACATTCCGTTGCCCAAAAACAGGGCTAGATCACCGTTTTGCTGAGCGCGTTCCAATACCAGTGTCTGGGCAGCTGCCGCATCGCTGATTAAGTGAGCTTGGGGACAGTAAGCGGCTAAGTCTTCCGGTGCCGCATCGCAATTGACATCGTCATTCAAATATTTGGTAACTGCCATAAAAGCATTTAAGGGCCAATTGGCTAGCAATTCCACGGCTTGGCGCAGATAATGGATGCGGTTCAAAAATGTGGCGCATATGCAGACTCTTTGCCCCGGCTGCAGAAGGCTTGCTAAGCTATCCAGCAGAGCCTGCAGCTTTTCCGGGCTGGAAGCTACAGCTTCGACGCAGTTGGGGGAGGTTAGCTGCAGCCGTCCCGGAACCATAGCCGCTTTTAGGCCGCGTCCGGCCTGATGCAAAAATTCTTCAAGCGACAATGTCTGAAGCAGGCGGACCAGCTTAGCTGAAGCGAAGCCCTGCAGCGGATCGCTGGCGTCATCGCCGAGCGTTTGCGCACGGCGGCGCAGAAGCAGTGCTCCCACTAGGGCTTGAGCGGCGTTTTCGCATTGGAATTTGCCTAGGGCCTGCAGATAAAATGCGTACTTGCGCAATTTTGCGGCATCTACCCGCAGATAGCCGGCCAATTCTTCGCTTAATTGGATATGGAATTCCGAGCCTGCAATGGTGCTCTGACAGTCTGTGGCCCGATAATCCCTTCCCTGCCAAACACTTTCGGGGTCCAGCAAACGCTGAACTTTTTCGTCCTGACGCCCAAATATAACAGCTTTGCCTAGGCGCAGGCCCTCGGCTTTGTCGAAGAAGGGACCGGCCTGGGGACCCAGTTCCGGGTGAAATCCTTCCGGAGCGACCAGCAGCCCGCCATGATCCGTGCCGATGGGGGTAATGGCGGTCAGAACCGTATTGGGCAAAGCGCTGATAGGGTCTCGCTTGCGCCCGATATTGGCTTCGCTGATCAGCAAGTCAGTGTTCTGAGCAATGGCGAAGGAATCCAACAAATAGGCGCGCATATCGTAGGGCGCGGCCGCTCCCCATTCGGGATGATCAGCTTCTGTATTTTCAGCAGCTTGACGCAAAGCGGGAAAGAGCTGTTCGAATTCGTCAGGAGTCATGCGCCTAGAGCGAGCGCAGCCTTCCCAGATTTGATAGCGCTCTAAATTGCCGAACGGCGATTCGCTGAGGGGTGGCTTGACGCCCACTGCGCATTTTAGCCCTAAAGCGCTAAAGATTCGGGCTAAGAAGCTTAAAGTAGAAGCCTTGCCGCAGGAACCCGCGCCCACAATGCCCGGAATTGAGCCTAGCTGTTCAGCCAAGGGGCTGTTGCTGAGCATGTGCCTGAAGCGTTTGGAGTGAAATTGGGCGGGATCACTGGGGAATGTATGTTCTCTTTCTATCCAGTTCATGTGCGCGGTGAAATCGGCATTGGGCATAAGCGTTTACTCCTCGCTGTGCTGCATAATGTGCTTATCGCTGTGTTAGTCCTGATAAAAATCTAAGAAAGTTTGCCCGAAGATGTACCGTTGCTGGTTATGCTGTCCGATGCTTCGCTCCCGTATATACTGCTGGGGAGAGGAACATCTGCGGAGGCGTGCTCTGCGGTGGGCTTTTCTCCTGCTGTCGCAGGGCTGGTGGGGACGTTGGCGCTGGGGGAGGCTGCTTTTTTCTTAATCTTGGCCAGGGGGATGCCTGCCAGCACCAGGACTACGCCCAGCCATTGCGTCCAGCTCATGGGATCGGCTAGCACCAGGGAGGCAGCCACGATGACCAAGGGCCGCTGCAGCAGATTGAAAATGGACATATTGGTAGAGCCTACTAATTTGATGGCCCATAAAAAGGCAACATTGGCGGCAGCTGCTGCCAAGCCGATCCAAATGCCGATACCTAAACTCTCTTTGGGGAATGCGGGCTGAAATGGCCAGATGAAGAGTATGGCCACTGCGGCGTTGATCCAAAAAACCCAGGTAGAAATGAGCTGGGGCTTAAATTGTCCGGTAAGCGATTCCATACGCACCCGGTAAATGGTGGAACTTAGCACTGCCCCGATGATAGCGGCGTACCCCCATAGATTGTGGGTGCTAGATGAATTCATACTGAAAACATCTACGGTCAGCAGAACGCCGCTGAAGCACATGATAAATCCCAGCCAAAATTTCCAGGTCAGCCTGTCGCGGCCCAGTGCCCAGTTGGCCATAGCTACAATAGCTGGTGTTGTGGTTACAATTGTAATAACTTCTATGGCGGAGAGATATTTCAGAGCGAACAGGGTCAGGCCATTGGTGCAGAGCAATAAAATACTGACACTGCCAATGCGGAAGGCATTGGTGTATTTTACCAAGCGGAAATGGCGGGTCATGGGCAAGATCACCAGGGCGGCGACGATGTTTTTCATGACCAGCAATTGCAGCGGGGTCACGCTGCCCCGATAGCCTAGTTTGACTAAAATCGGTTCTATGGAAGCTGACAGCAGGGCCAGCAGGACGATAGCAGCAGATGCGCTCATGTTAGGAAATCCGCTCTTTTATTTGCTCGCAGGTAAGGCCGTCCCAGCCTAGGCGGCTGAGGTTGCGCCCTTTGGCATAAAAATTGTCATGCGAGAGGACTTGAGTAATTGTAATGACGGCATCCACCAGCGGGGTGGGTACGCTGGCCAGAATACCTAGATAATGAACGGGAACCAGGGTGCAGCAGACATCTTCTTTTACGTAGCGATGGTCTAAAGTTGTGGGCGCTTTGCTGGTCTGGTAATTGGGTACGCTGCGCATGGCATTGTAGAGCGAACTGGTATCGCAGCCGTAGTAGTTGTTCAGCCAAGCGACGGCTGGGTCTAATTTTGTGCCGTAGGCCTGGGCGATAGCCTGGAATTCTTTTTCCATCTCTTCCATAAGCGCTATGGTGTTGGGAGTAAAGCCTTCCATATAAAAAAGCCAGGATTCTGCGCGATCTACGCGATTCATGTTGGCAATCATGGTCAGAGGATGGGCTAGAGCGCCGAAATCGGATAATCCTCTCTGAATAACGTTGTCAGCGGGAAGCAGGCCGGGAAACATCTCCTGCATTAAGGGCAGTATTTTGTCTAAGTCGCGTCTTCTGGGGGTGCAGACCAAATTCCAGCGCTTAATGCCGCGCACCCAGAGAGTAGCGTTGCTCTGCAGCCGGGAAGCAAATAGAGCGTCAGTCTCGGCGACGGTAACCTTATCGGCTATCTGCGGGTTTATATCGTGCAAAACTTTGGAAAAAATAACCGATCCGGCGAGTTTGGAAGAAAACATTACTACGGTTTGCCCGCTCTCTAAGTAAGGGGCTAACTTGGCAGCTACGTCTTCGTAAGCTGTGGTAACTGTAGCTACGAAAATCATTTTGCAGCCGCGGATGGTGTCGGCGAGATTATTGCTGACGGAGTAAAAATTGAAAACACCGCTGAGCTTGCCATACGCCTCTATGTGATGCTCTTTGCGGACGCAGGGTGACAGATGGTTGAGGTTGCGGGCCCAGAGGCGTACGGAACATCCTAAGCTGGTTAAATAACAGGAAAGAGAGTGGGCGCAGTTGCCTCCTCCCAAAACGGCTATCGCCATATTGCTGAAGTTTGACATAGGAGCCTTCCTCGTAAGAAACGCTTATTGATATTGATGTATCAATAGCTGATTAAAATAACACTATTTAGAAAGGCTGTCAATAGTGCATTAACCGTTGGATGATAGATAGCCCGCTTTCCTCAGCGTATCTAAACGGCATTGTTTTAATAGTTAACCTCTAGACGTTAACTATTAAAAGTTAACGGCTAGTATCATCTAATAATAGCTCAGCGATTTTTCCGGCTACGAACATGCCAAAAGTCCCCACCACAAAGGAAGAAGTACCGTAGGGAGGGGCGTGGCGGCGCGGGCGGTCTTCATCGGGATCGCTGTCGACAAAGCTTTGGCTTTTATTCAGTTCGGCATTCTCGCAGACGGCAGCGAGCTGTTCTTCAGTGCTGCAGGGCGGACGGGGAATCTCTTCAGAATAGACGGCGGGAATGTGAAATGATTTGTTGGCCGGATAGTAGTAATCGCGGCGCAGTTTTTTGCGTACCTGCAAAGCTACGGGATCGATTTTTGTATGGCTCAGATCGGCAATCTTCACCTTGCTGGGGTCGAGCCGTCCGGCTGCGCCTGTAGAGGTTACGATGGGAATATGGCGCTGGCGGGCTTGATTAAGCAAATGGCACTTGGCTGTTATATTATCTATAGCATCTACAATAGCATCGTATTGGCCATTCCAGACTTCTTCGCTGCGTTCCGGCAAATATTTAAGGGGCAGGCAGCGTATCTGAGCCTCGGGATTTATTTCCAAAATGCGTTCCCGCATAACTTCGCATTTGAGACGGCCCAAATGGCGGGGTAGGGCGATGAGCTGCCGATTGATGTTGGAAGGGCGGACCGTGTCGAAATCGACTAAGGTAAAGCTGCCGATGTCCAGACGGGCCAGAGCTTCGGCGGCCCAGGACCCCACGCCTCCTGTGCCCATAATCAGCACGTGGGCTCGGCGCAGGCGCTGGTACTGTTCGGGGCCGATTAGGCGGATGAGGCGTTCATATTGGTATTCTTTGGCTATTTCCGGCATGGATATTAGACGGTGCTCCGTTGCAGTTTGATGATGTTTTTTGTCTTGTGCTTTTCGATTATTCATTTAAGCGCCGCAGCTGTCAACTGAAACATGCAGCCGCGGCCCTGTGTCAGTTTATACCGTGCCGCAGCGCTTAAAGCAGCCAGTTTTGCAGATTGGACCAGGCCTGTTCCAGGATAGTTTCCGTAGAACATCTGTATAACTCTGCTAGAACGGCGGCAGTCTGGGCGGTGGTGCGCGGAGGGGTTGGCGAACCGTCATAGTTCTGGCAGCTATCGCTTTCCAGCAGCAGGCGTTCCAGGGGCAGAAGATCTGCCAAAACTTGCCAGTGCAGCTTTTTGTCGGGCCAATCCGGCGCTGCGCTGTCCCGCAAAAGCAGGGAAGCGCTGAGCGAAATGTATAGACCGTGCTTTAAGTATGAACGCAGCAGATCGGGTGAACCGTAAAAACCGTGCAGCAGGCTGATCGGCAGAGCGGGAAAATGGCGGAGAGTATCCTGCAGGGCACCGTGTGCCCTGACGCAGTGCAGAACGGCCGGTTTGCCATACCGCTGCGCTATTTCCAACTGGGCCTTCAGGAGTTTCGTCTGGAGTGATTTTACCTGTTCTCGCTGTTCGGCCGGGAATTTGCCGATTAGGCATTTGTCTAAGCCGATCTCGCCGACGGCGGCAAGGCTGTTCTTGCTGCTGCGCACAGCCCTCTCCAGCTGTTCCAAAGCGCGTTCTAAACTGTCGGAATCGGTGCGGAATTTAGCCGCTTCCTGGGGATGATACCCCAGACAGATAAAAAAACGGCTTTGGGGAAAATGCCTGCGCATCTCCTGCTGGACGTTCTCGAGCAGCGGCCAGTCGCCAGCGCCGGTGCTGGCGCTGACTAGGCAGAATTGGGGATTATCTGAGGTTATTTTTTCCAGCTGGCTGCGCAAAGAGGGCAGATGCAGATGGCAGTGAGCATCGGTGTAAATGTAAGCGTCAAACGTAGTTTTGGCGGTGTAAATTGTCATATAACGTTATTATAGCATGGGCAGCTCATTTGTATAAAAATGGCTTGCTGATATTGGTATTTGTTTTTTTTTGATTGTGTTTACTAAGTATGTCTATACATGTTTTGTATAAGAGTATTTGTAAAAAATGCTAAGAAATAATTATTAATAAGTGTTTACATAATCCCGATCTTACGTGATAAGAAGGGTAAACGACGGGCGCATTGGCAAATGCGAAGTCTCAATAGGAGGAATTGACTATGTCAGTAGAAGTAAGTTCTGGCTCTTATAGCCACAATCAGGTACAAAGCAGCTATAGTGCGCAGAGCAGCCAGTCTGTATCGCAGGCCAGCTCTTCGAGGGCTGCCGAGACTGAATCCAGCGCAGCGGTAGATACTGAAGATTCTGCGGATATTGGTGCGTTTAGTGAGAGTGCTTCTGAGGTAGAGGCGAGTGCGGGTACTGCCGGAAGTTATCAGCCTGAGGATGTTGATGCTGTATCCAGCGCTGCCCCTCAAGTCGAGAACCCTGAAGCCAAAGCTGTTGAGGATGCCAATACCGCTTCCGGAAATGCCAAGGCTGAAGATGTAGAAACCGATAAAGGCGAGGGTACTGAAGGTACTGAGGACGCTAAAGGTACCGATGAAAAGACTTCTTTGGCAGATCAGAGAGAAGACGCTCAGAAGGCCCTTGACGAAGCCAAAGCCAAAGGCGCTTCTCAAGAAGAACTGCAGGCTCTGCAGCTTGAGGTTAATAAGCTCGACACGCAAATAAAGAAAGTCGAACTCCAGGAAAAGCAGGCCAGTCTAACTGAGGAAATTGAGAAGAGAACGACCAACCTCGAGCAGGCCAGACATGGCGGTGCCCCTAGCGATGCTCTCGAAGGCATGCAGGCCGAAATCGACAAACTCACCGAGGAACTCGAAGGTGTCGAGAGCGATCTTTCGGATATTGAGGACTTAGAAAAGCGCAGAGAGCAGGTCGCCCAGAAGAAGGAAGAGCTGACCACTAAAGAAAACCGACAGAAAGAGCTGGAAGAGCAAAAAGCTGATCTGGATAAGCAGCTTGAGGAAGCTATTGCGGCCGGTGATACTAAAAAAGCTGAAGAGCTGAAGAAGCAAATAGAAGGCATTGATGGCGAGCTGAAAGAGATCGGCGAAGACATCAAAACGCTGAGCGATGATATTAAGGAGCTGACTCCTGACGAGGACAAGACCTTAGAGGACAAGCAGAAAGACCTCCAGGACGATGTCGACGAGCTGAACGGTAAGATCGAGAAGAAGCAGGGTGAGCTCGAGGATAAGGTCGAAGAGCAGAAAAAACTCGAAGAAGAGAGACAGCAGCTCGAAGATGAACTCGAAAAAGCCATGAAAGAAGGCGACGAGGAGAAGATTAAAGAGCTGCAGGGCAAACTCGATCAAAATGCTCAGGATTTGGAGCGCGTCGGCGAAGAAATTGAGACTCTGAACGGCGAGATCAAGGAACTCGAGGGCCAGCGCGATGCCAAGCAGGGCGATCTCGATAACGTTACCAAGGAGATCGATAACAAGAAGGCCGCCGAAGAGGCAGCGAAGACTGCTCAGAATGGCAATCAGCAGGCCGCTGGCGATCAGGCTGGCGCGGCTAACAACAACGCTGGCAACCAGCAGGCCGCTAACGAAGCCGGTGGCGGTGGCGGTGGCGGCGGTGCCGAGAGCGCTACCGGAGCTGGCGGAACAGGCGCTACCGGAGCTGGCGGTGCTGCCGATACGACCAGTACCGGTGCGGCCGGAGCCACGGCCACTCGCTACGACTTCAGCAAAGTCAGCGATAAGGATATGGCCGCTTACATCGACAAGTACTTGGAGAAGCAGGGTTCTCCCGCCGCGGGCCAGGGCGCAGGCGAGATGATGGTCAAGTACGGCAAGGAGAATAACGTCGATCCTCTGGTGCTGCTGTCCATTGCCGGTCATGAAACCGGGTATGGTAAACTCGGCGTGGGCGTCAACGGTATGTTGGGTGTGGGCGCTTACGACTCCGACCCCAATAACTCTACCCGCAACCCCGAATTCTCTGGCGTGGAGATGCAGATCAAGAAAGGCGCTCAGACCTTCAATAATCTGCGCGCTAAAGGCGGGGCCAGCGCTGACGATGATATGTCGGCGCAGACTGCAGCCGTTAATAAGGCTGGCTGGGCGACTGACACTAACTGGCACAACGGCGTAGATAAGCTGTACAACCAGATTACTGCCGATGCCGCCAAAGAACTGGGTGCTCCCGCTATCCAGAAAGAGGGCGTTAATGAAATGCTCTCCGCGATGGGCAGCATGGTCGGCCTGAGCGAGCACAACAGCGGCGACGCTGCCAAGATCAATGCCATCACCACCAAGAGCGGCATCAACTGCCAGACCACTCCTTGGTGCGCGGCTTATGCCATGAACATGCTCAAAGATTATGGCGTGCTGGACAGCTCTTCTTGCGACAACATCAATTACTGCCCCACCATCCGCAACTGGGCCAAGAGCCAGAACCTGTGGGAAGGCCGCGGCAGCGGTTACACTCCCAACCCCGGCGACGCCATCCTCTTCGACTGGAACGGTGACGGTACGGCGCAGCACATCGGTGTGGTCGAGAGAGTGGAAAACGGCAAGGTCTATACCATTGAAGGCAACTCCAGCGACTCCGTAGCCCGCAGAAGTTATGATCTGAACAGCGGCAACGTGATGGGCTACATCAACTGCAGCGCTCAGAGATAACTCTGAAACTTGAATAGCCAGCGTTAAATAGACATTTAACGTTTGTCTATCGTAAAAAAGACGTTCTGGGTCAGACAGAGCGTCTTTTTTTATTCTATTGACGTGTCGCAAAACGCAGCAACAAGCCTATTTGATGGTTACATCTGTTTGATGAATTTGAAAATCTAGCTATTTTTTTGCAGCTGCATTCTTTTAACAAATAGTATGTTTTAACTAATTGTTAAAAAATTCTTGTAAAAACGTTTACTATTTGCAATTTAGAGGGATATAGTAAAAAAGCGGATATTGCGATAGTGAGCGTCTGCGGTTAAGGAGGAAATGTTACTGTGGCTATTGAGAATATTTCTGGAATGCCCAATATGCCCCTGGGCGGTATTTTTAGTATCCCGGCCATGAATTTTGCGGTTAATCCCGCTTCTTTAGGCATTGGGAATATTGATACAACGGATTCGATGTCCATCAGCCTGTTTACCGATATGAATGGCGGCGCGGAACAGCCTGTTGTCATGGATGTGGCTGACAGTGCCGATGCCAATGCGGCGGCCTATACTGCTGATGAAGCCGATGAAGCCGAGATTATCGAAGAAGCGGATGCTGACGAAGAGGCTGCCGCTGCTGAGGGTGCTGAAGAAGCTGAAGGAACGGAAGAAGCTGAGGACACAGAGGAAACCGAAGATGCCAAGAAAGCTGAAGAGCTGAAAAAGCTCGATGAAAAGCTGGCAGATGAAGACATTCCTCTGGAAGACAAAGCCGATATTCTGGGCCAAGAACTGGAGGGATTGGGTTCTGATATTCAGTCCAAGCAGGCCGAGATGGATGCCAAGATAGCCGAGCAGGAACGCCTGAAAAAAGAACAGGAGCGTTTGAACCAGGAGATTGAAATCGCTCAAAATGAGGGTGACCAGGAGAAAGTGGCCTCTCTTAAGGGTGATCTGGAAGCTGTCGGCGGCGATTTGGAAAAGGTCGGATCGGATATCAGCGCCCTAAAGAGCGATGTAGATAGATTAAACGGCAGTGTTAGCACTAAGAAAGCGGAACTGGATAATGTGACTCACCAGCTCGAAGCGAAAGCCGCTAAGGCTCAGGCTGAGGCGCAGGCGGCAGCTGCGGCAGCAGCTTCCGGTGGCAATAACGGCGGTGAAGGTGGAGAAGGTGGCGGCGATGCCGGTCAGGCAGGCGACGGCAAATCCACTGAGGCAGCCCAGGCCAGCCAGGCGGCTAACCAGGCCAAGCAACAGGCCGATCAGGCGCAGAAGACCGCTAACAACGCCCAGAAGACCGCTAATGATGCGGGTAATGCGGCCAACAATGCCAATCAGGCTGCCAACAAGGCTAACCAAGCCGCGCAGGCTGCTAACAATGCTGGCAACACCGGCGGTGGCGGCAATAACGGCGGTGGCGGCATCGCCGGTGGCGGAGGTGGCAACACCGGTGGTGCCACCAACGGAGTCGGCAATAATGGTAACACGAATCAGGCTGGCTCCAGCGGCGAGGTCTTAGGTACCAACACAGATATTAAGCTGGACAACGTCGATGACCAGAAGATGGCTGACTACATCAATAACTTCTTAAAAGAAAAGGGGTCGCCTGCGGCTGGAACTGGTGCGGGCGAGATGATGGTCAAATACGGCAAGGAATATGATGTCGATCCTCTCATTCTCTTGTCTATAGCGGGTCAGGAAACCCAGTGGGGCACTAAAGGCATCGGCGTGAACGGTATGCTAGGTGTAGGCGCGTTTGACTCCGATCCCAATAACGCCACCCGCAATTCCAAATTTGCGGGCGTGGAAAATCAGATTCGCGTGGGCGCTAAGACCTTCCACAATCTGCGCGAGAAGGGTGGAGCTTCATCCAGCGATTCCGTAGCTGTTCAGGCTAGCGCGGTGAATAAAGCCGGCTGGGCGACTGACCAGAATTGGCACAACGGTGTATCCAGTCTGTACAAGCAGATCAGCCAAGATGCGGCGGCTAAGCTGCAGCCTGATAAAGAAGTGGCTTCAAACTAATTGAGCGTACAACGCTGAAGTTTCGGCGTTCGGTTGTGCAAACCGGCAGAGAGGGCTGTCCGCGGCCCGGCTTCTGCCGGTTTTTTATTTGAGCTGCGGGTCTGATATTTTTTTCTAATTATTGCCGTTCGCAGTTTCGGCCGTCGCCGAGGGGTCGAAGGCATCGTTTCCGACGTCGGAAACGCCGGTGGGAATCTTGACGCCGCGCAGTTTTGGGCATTTACTGAAGGCTCCTTTTCCGATGGCGTTTAACCGTCGGGAAGGTTTATCGTCTCGAGATTACCGCAGTCGGAAAAAGCGTAATTGCGGATCTCCGTCAGTCCGCCAGGCAGGGTGACGTTTTTCAGATTATCGCAGTTTAAAAAACATGCGGTGTCGATAATTCTGACCGCTTCGGGTATTTCTATGGCTCCCAGACCGGAGCAGTTTTTGAAAGCTACAGCTCCGATGCTGCTGACGCCGGCAGGGATTTTTACGGAGACCAGCCGGGAACAACCTTGAAATGCCGCTCCTCCTATGGTCTCTAAACCCGCGGGCAGTTCGGCGCTCTGCAGGGCAGTGCAGTTTTCGAAAGCGCCGATGGGTATTTTTTTTTATGCTGTCGGGAAGAACCACCGCGGTCAGTTTTTTATGGTTGGCAAAGGCCTTGTCTATTTTCCTGGTGCCCGGTCTGACGACGGCTTTTTCCAGATTGTCATCAACTTTCAGCACTCTGTGCCCGAGATAGGAGTTGTATGTGATGCCGTCTATGGTGACGGGTACGTAAAACAGAGCTGTGATAACGGCAGCGGAAAGCAGAAGCAAGCCAACCGCCTGTTTCAGGCCTCGGACTTTTATTGTCGGAGCGGAGACGCGTTTGCCCATGGAAACCTCCTGTTTTTTCTGCAAAGAAACGGCGCGGAGTTATATGTTGTGGCTCGCTTTATTACTTTTTGGGCCAATGTCATTTAGTTAAGGCTCAAAGTCGTTAACTTAAGAGTTAACGATTTTGAGAATATTTACTTAATTGCAATTATCATCACGTTTATGTCAGCAAACAAGTCAGCATACAACATGCGCCGGAGTGTGATTCCCCGACAGTCGTGGGCACCCCCTCTGTCGCAGGCGACATTTCCCCCTCCCATCCTTTAGGGGGAGTCAGACAGTTCGCAGGTTAACTGATCGCTGACGGAATGACTTTACTTTTTGGGCTCATCATATGAATTTGCGCATGTCTTCCAGCTTACCGATTACCAGCATCGTCGAATCCGCCGTAAACACGGTATCGCAGGTCAAAGACATATTCAGTTTTCCTGCGGTTTTGATGGCGATGATGTTGATGTGGTACACCTGGCGCACGTTGATCTCTCTGATGGTTTTTCCCACCCATTTCTTGGGAATCTTCAGTTCGAAGATGGAACACTCGTTGTCCATGTCCACGAAATTGATCACGTGCTGGGATGTATAGCGGATGGCTATCCATTCGGCTATCTGTTTGCTGGGCTGCACTACGTCGTCGGCTCCGTTGCGCAGCAGAAATTTGGCGTGAATGTCGCTGACGGCGTGAGCCACCACTTTTTGGGCTCCCATCTCTTTGAGCTGGGACACCGTTTCCAGCGAGCTCTGAAAGTCGCTGCCGATGGCTACTATGCAGAGATCGAAGTTGTTTATGCCTAAGGTGCGCAGAAAATCCTCGTTGGTGCTGTCGCCGATGAGAGCGTTGGTTACGTAGGGCATGGCGTGTTCCACCCGGTTTTCGTCTCTGTCCACGGCCATGATCTGCTGGCCCATTTCGTTCATCTTTTTGGCGATATCCAGTCCCAGTTTGCTTAAGCCGATCAGCAGTATTGAGCTCATTCTGCTTTCCTCACCTGCGTTAATTTTATATATTATACTATGATTGTATGATGTGCTGTGCTGTAATTGTACTGTATTGCGGGTTTTCATCCTTTGCCGTCGCGTGATCTGTAAGCGCAGTTACCCTACGGTTATGCTGCCTTTGGGGCAGCGCGCCTGTTCCGCGGGATTGTACTTGACCGCGGCATAGATAATGGTCAGTCCGCCCACGCGGCCGAAGAACATCAGAAAAATGAGAATGGCTTTGGACAGCCAGCCTATTTTGGCGGTGATGCCCATGGTCACGCCTACGGTGGCGATGGCGGAGGCCGTTTCGAATAAGCAGGTTATCAGGGGCAGGCCTTCGGCTATGCTGATGACCATGGCGCTGCCGGCGAAGAGGAACATATACAGCGAGAGAATGGCCAGAGCGTCGCGCACGGTTTCGTCGGGTATGCGCCGGCCGAAGCATTGAGGAACGTCTTTGCGGCGGTACACGGAAACGGCCGTGACCGTCAGGACTGTCAAAGTGGTGATTTTTATGCCGCCGGCGGTGGAACCCGGAGCGCCGCCGATGATCATTAAAACGATGAACAAAAAGATGCCGTTTTCGCTGTAAAGATTGAAGTCTACGGTATTGTAGCCGGCCGTGCGCACGGTGACGGTCTGAAACAGCGAGGACCAGAAACGCTCCGTTGGGGTAAGATTAACGTGTTCGAAAAAGTAAAAAAATACAAAGGGAAGTACAATCAGGGCTGTGGTCAGCAGTATAATTGATTTGCTCTGCATGGAATATCTCTGCCACTGCAGCTTGTTTTTGTATATATCTTCCCAGGTCAAAAAGCCCAGTCCGCCTATGATGATCAGCGGGCAGACGGTCAAATTAACCAGGGGATCGGTTATAAATGAGGTCAGCGAGGAATAGTGCCCGCTGTAGGTACCCATCAGATCGAAGCCGGCGTTGCAGAAGGCGGAAATCGAATGGAAGAAAGCGTACCAAAGACCTTTCCAAAAGCCGAAGATGGGGCAGAAGGAAAAGGCCAGCAGCAGCGTTCCCACAGCCTCAAACAGCAGAGTGCCTTTGATGATGAAGGCGGCTAAGCGCACGATGCCCCCCATGGTGGGAGCGGACACGGAATTCTGCATGCTGCTGCGCGTGCGCAGGTCGATCTGCTGTCCGGAAAGCTTGGTGATGGCCAGAGCCACGGTGAGCACGCCCATGCCGCCCAGCTGGATGAGGATTAAGATGACGATCTGCCCGAAAAGTGTCCAGTGCGAGGCGGTGTCGTGCACCACCAGACCGGTCACGCAGGTGGCCGACGTGGCGGTAAAGAGGCAGTCCAAGAAGTCGGCATAACCGTCCTGGTGGCTGGCGAAGGGCAGCCACAGCAGTATGGCGCCGGTCAAAATGACGGCGAGGAAACCTGCGGAGATAGTGCGGAAGGAAGCCTGACTGCTGAAAGACATAAATATCAACTTATTTTAGTTAGGCTCCGCTGAATGTCAAGCTGTCGGATCTGATGCCGGCTGAGGTTCCGCTTATCCCCAAGGAGCGCCGGCGCTGTCCGCATGGGCGGGCGAGGGCTTGTAATACCGCGGCTCGCAGGTGTTAGGGAACACCGCGCGGGCCGCTTCCAGATGGCGCTGAAAGGCCTCGTCTGAACCGTAGCGGCGCGAGAGGTGCATGAGGAAGAGCTTCTGCGCCTGAAGTTCGGCTGCTAGACGGGCGCTCTGTTTGACCGTAAAGTGATAATGGGAGCGGGCTTTGTCTAAATTGTCGTAAAAACAGGCTTCACACCACAGTTCAGCAAACTCTGAACCTAAAGAACGAAAGTTTTTAACGCTGACTTTGTTGAAAATGCTGTCGGTGATAAAAGCGTAGCGCTGCCCCGGAACCAGGGACACGCCTTGGTCTATAAGGTCTTTCCAGGCATAGTCTTGGCCTTCTAAAGTAATTTCGCCTTCGCTCTGCCCAGAGCTGGCGCGCTCGCGCAGCTCGTTCAGCCAGGGGCCTGGTTTCAGGCCGTTTTGGAAAAGGGCGGCGCTGTTGATGCGGTAGGCGTCTGGTTCTTCCAAGGCGTAGGCTAGGCAGGGAGCGTGTTCGCGGTGTACGGCGGAGGCGAAGCGCAGGCGGCAGCCGTACGGCAGCTCAAAAAAGCCATTATGGGGAATCTCTTCTATAAATTCCGGCACAAAGCCCTGGCTGCAGATCTGGCGGCTGATTTTGACGCTCTCGGGATGAATCTCGTGAGAGATAACCGTCAGCGTGAAACGCTCTTCGAAGTCCCAAGCATAACCCTGCAGTTTGTGCCCTAACTGAAGCGTTAAATTAGGGGGGCCATAGACATGCAGGGTGCGATCTTCGCGCAGGTTCATGCGTACCCATTTGTCGATGCCGCTGAAGTGGTCAATGTGGGTGTGGGTGACAAAGACGCGGCTGATGCGCATGAGATCGCGCGGGTGTAGGCGATATAATTCTCCGCAGTCCAGGAGCCAGGCATCGTTGTTGTGGTCGTTTTCCACAAAGATGGCGTTATCTTCCCAGGGTTTGTTTAGTTGGCTGAGAGTGAGTTTCATGCTTATTTAATCCCGGTTTCTAGGGCTAGTCTGATTGCTCTATCCAATGAATTTACTCTCTCTTCGGGGGTGAGCACTTCGGTGCCGCAGAGCGAATCGGAAACGGTCAGAACGGCCAGGGCCTGTTTGCCGTGCAGAGCGGCGTTAGTGTAGAGGATGGCCGTTTCCATCTCCACGCCGATCACCCCCAAGGTGGCCCATTGGACGGTATCTTGGGAGAAATTGTAGAAGTAGTCTGAGGTCAGGATATTGCCAACGCGGTAATTATAGCCTTTTTCTTCGGCTATGGCGGCGGCTTGGCGCAATAGTTTGAAGTCGGCTATGGGACTGTAGCTGCCGTTGAGCTTAAATTGGCTGATGAAGCTGGAATTATAGCAGGCAGCTTGGGCCAGGGCGATGTCGCCGAGTTTGAGGTGGGGGACGAGGGCGCCCATGGTGCCCACGCGAATGATGCGCTCAACCTGCATTTCTGTGAATAATTCATGGGAGTAGATGCCCATAGAGGGACCGCCCATGCCGCTGGCCATCACGGAAAGGCGCTGGCCTTGGTAAAAGCCGGTGTAGCCTTGGATACCGCGCACATCGTTAACCAGGCGGGCATCGGTTAAATACTTCTCGGCGATAAGTTTAGAGCGCTGGGGATCGCCGGGCATGATCACGGTGGGGGCAAAGTCTTCTGGCTGGCAGTTGATATGTGGGGTCATGTCTGAAGTCTCTTTCGTTATGGTGACAGCTTATTTTATTCTCAATTTCCCGTCCCAGGCCTTTTAAAAACTGATAAAACGCAGGCATGACCGTGGCGGTAATTGCCTATGAGTCAATATTTCCAATGTCATCGAGTCTTAACTTAATATAATTTAGTTAGCGATTAGCTAACTTGCGAAACTATCTGACTCCCCCTAAAGGATGGGAGGGGGAGAAGTCG
>JAUNIO010000116.1 GCA_030535355.1 bacterium
GAGCAGTCGGTAGCTCGTCGGGCTCATAACCCGGAGGTCGTAGGTTCAAGTCCTTCCCCCGCAACCAATTATAAGCGGCTTTCACAGAAAGCCGTTTTTTTTATTTCTTGCAGCCCTTAGTTAAAGGATAGCTGCTGATTTGGCTTGTTTATTTTTCGGTGATTAAAATGGATTTCGCTTACTGCAAGCTGGAAATATTCATACCCGAGACTCATTTGCGGGCGCTGCAGCGCGCTCTGCAGGAAGTTGATGCTGGGCATATCGGAGCTTACGACTGCTGTCTGTCCTACAGCCGCGTCACTGGCTGCTGGCGGCCTCTGGAAGGCACCAATCCCTATATCGGCAGTATCGGAGAGATCAGCTGCGAGCCGGAACTGAAGGTCGAGGTCACCATCAAAACCGAACGCTTGGAGGAAACCGTCGCCGCGGTGAAACAAGTGCATCCTTACGAAGAACCGGTTATCAACGCCATTCCTCTGCTCCGCACCGCTTTCTGACGCTTCTTCCCCTCGTAGTACCGCTTTCCACTTCGGGCGGATTATTGCCTTGCCAGGCGAACGCAGTTAGCAGAGCGCAGTGAGTCCGGCGGGAAGCGCCGCTGTCCTGTCGTATATTGCTGAATATGCAAAGTTAACTAAATCTTCCTCAAAATCGTATCCGATCGGCCGGGCAAATGAGGGAACGCGGCGGAAAGCGCGGATGCACAAGCGGGAGGGAAGCGGGATATGTTTGACGGAGACAGCGGGTTCCTAGAAAAAGCCGGTTTGTTTTTTCTGGGGATATTTCTGATCCTCTGCGGTCTGGGCATGATCGAAATGTCCTTTACCGAGTTTGAGGAATGGGCCAGCATTATCAGCTGCGTAGTTTTCGGGCTTCTGTTTGTCGTGGGCGGCGGGGCTCTGATTTGGCTGGAATATGCCCCCTCGGCTGAGGATATTAAATCTTTGCTGGGTCTCAATGTGCTCGAAGGCGTCAAGAGCGAAGTCAGCCCTGATTTCGCAGTGCTGAAAGAAGACAAAAGCGCTGATGAGAGTCTGCTGAGGGCATTTCGTGCGGATTTTGCCGCATTTTTCCGGCAGGGCGGCATTGGGGAAAACTCTGAAATTCAGAATGACGTCACCCAACTGTATTGGCATATTCTGGCCCTGCAGAAGAAACGTTTGGATAATAAAGGCCTAACCCTGGAAATGACCTCGGAACGCATGTGCTACAGGGGCATAGTTCCGGTGCGGGAAAAATCTTTTTCCGACGGCAAATATAAAATCGCCGACGTTTCCGAAACCGTGGAAGCTAAGCGCACATTCAAAGAACAGGACGGCAAAGTCCTGACCGTTATTAAAAGCCTGGAAACGGCTTGGTATCGACTTTTGGAGGCGCCGCGCCAGGGAGACGGGGAGATCGCCTGTCCTAACTGCGGCACTTATGCTTCGCGGGAGAACCTTATCGACGGCTGCGACAGCTGCGGCACGAAATTCACCGTGGAAGACCTGGATAAACGGGTTTCCGATTTCGCCTTCCGTCCCGATTATGAGGTGGAGTACGCCAAATATACTGCAGCCCGAGCGACTTACGGCCGGCGGGCGGGGCTGCTGATCGGCGTTCCTGTTTTTCTCCTCTCCCTAATCGGTTCGGCTTCGGTCTCGGGGAGCTTCGGAGCTGGACCTATTATGAAAGTTGCTGCGGTGCTGGACAGACGCTAGTTTTTATTATACTGTATGATTATGGCTTTTTAATGATCATCATCTGAAAGGATGCTAGGCTTATGAGTTTAAAAGTACCTCATATTGTGCAATATCAGGGTTCTAAGCGTAAGCTTGCTCCTCAAATTCTGCAGTATATGCCCGTTAAATTTGAAAGATTGATAGAACCTTTCGCGGGGATGGCGGCTATTTCTATAGCTGCTGCTATGGAGAATAGAGCTAAAGCATATATTGTTAATGATTTAAATGCCCCCTTAGTAAGTGTTTTGCAAGAGGCTGTTGAACGCCCTGATTCGCTTGTTGCAACGTATCGCGAGGTTTGGAGCGGGCAGTTTGCGTATGGCGCTGACCATACGCAGCATTATTATTGTATTCGCGAACGGTTTAATGAAGGTGAGCAAACTCCGGCTAATATGTTGTATTTGCTGGCTAGGTGCGTAAAAGGATCGGTTCGTTACGGCGCAAACGGACGATTTAATCAATCGCCTGATAAACGCAGGCATGGTACCAGCCCTAACATCCTGGCGCAAAATGTTAGGGCTATTTCTTCGGTGTTAAAAGGTAAAACTTCTTTTCACGCTCAGGATTACCGGGAGATATTTGAACTGGCCCGGGTTGGTGATGTTGTTTATATGGATCCTCCTTACCAAGGGGTAACTAATTCGCGTGACAATAGATATTTTTCAGGTGTCTTATTTAATGATTTTGTAGAATCGTTAAATATTCTCAATAATAAAGGTATTGATTACCTAATCAGTTACGACGGCGCTTGCGGGCAGAAAGAATATGGAAAAGAATTGCCCGAAGCTTTAGGCTGCAAAAAGGTTTTGTTAAATGCAGGTTTATCAAGTCAAGAAATATTATTGGGCAGAAAAACGACTACATTTGAAGCGTTGTATATTAGTAAATCGCTTATTCCTCTAATGCAAAATATACCAGAGCAGTTACTGCTTACGGAAGTGACGGTATGATTGAGTATTCTAAGGCAATTCTTGATTTATTAAACTCTATTCAGGCAAAACGTCCGCGTACTGTTATACAGCATATACTTCAGCATGGTTTTATAACTTCAGAAGATTTAAAAAACCTATATGGATATAACCATCCTCCAAGAGCAATAAGAGATGTTCGCGAATATGGCATTCCTATTGTAACATATCGCGTGAGAGGCAGTGATGGCAGGAATATTGCCGCATATAAGTTTGGAGATTTTAACGGTATTAAAAATACTCTTTCCAAATCATCTGGCCGTACTGCCATCTCCAAGGCGTTGAAACAGGCGCTGATTGAAAAATACGGTTCAAAGTGTTTCGTTTACCAAGAGCCTTTAGATGAAGCTGTTCTGCAGGTAGATCATCGCGTCCCTTATGAAATAGGAGGCGAACACGACGAAGCGGATATTGATTATTATATGCTGTTGTCTCCTTCTGCTAATAGAGCGAAATCTTGGACTTGTGAACATTGCCCGAATTGGGAGCAAAAAGATATTGCTTTTTGTCTAAAATGCTTTTGGGCATACCCTGAAAGCTATGATCATGTTGCTGGTAAAACAGCTAAGATAATTACCGTAGTATTTACGGGAAATGAAATTGAAGATTATTGTAAACTGATACAATTAGCAGGCGAAGAACAAGCCCAGAACGTGATTAAACGTATTATCCATGAATATTTGCAGTAGGGATGTAGCAGTATAGAATTATGTTTGAAATTAAAGGCAAATACAATACCGCGGTCTGTTACGCTTCTGTCGTGGAAGAGGAGGCGATCCAGCAGATCAGGCGCATGTGCGATTACGAGTTCACCGAGGGCAGCTGCATCCGCATTATGCCCGACGTGCACGCGGGCAAGGGCTGCACTATCGGCACTACCATGACAGTCAAAGACAAGGCCGTGCCCAATGTGGTGGGCGTGGATATCGGCTGCGGCATGTATACGGTTAAGCTGGGGCTGGCTGAGCTCGATTTGGCGAGACTGGACGAAGCGGCGCACTTTATCCCGTCCGGCATGAGCGTTTGGAACGAGCGCCAAGAACCTTTTGATCTCAAAGATCTGCGCTGTTATGAGAGTTTAAAACACCATACCTATTTGGAATGCAGCCTGGGCACCCTGGGCGGGGGCAACCATTTTATTGAAGTGGACGTTTCCCAAGACGGCAATAAATACCTAGTTATCCATTCGGGTTCCCGCAATCTGGGCAAACAGGTGGCCGAGCATTACCAGAGACTAGCTGTGGCTTTGAATAAAGGCATGCCGCAGAGTCTGGAACAGCAGAAAAGGATCATAGAGGAATATAAAGCGGCGGGGCGGCAGCGCGAGCTGCAGCAGGCGCTGCAGGAACTGCGCTGGCAGAACCGTCAGACCACGATTCCCGAAGATTTGTGCTTCGTGTACGGGGCTTATCTTAAAGATTATTTACACGATGTGGAGCTGTGTCAGCGCTTTGCCCGGCGCAATCGGGAGAAGATGGCCCAAATACTGCTGTCCCGCTGCGAGATGTCCGGGCTGGATGCGTTTCACACCATCCACAATTACATAGACACCAGCGAGATGATTCTGCGCAAGGGGGCTATCGCCGCCCATGCGGGGGAGCGGGTGCTCATTCCCATCAACATGCGCGATGGCAGCGTCTTGGCGGTGGGGCGGGGCAATCCCGAGTGGAATTATTCAGCGCCGCACGGAGCGGGGCGGGTGCTCTCGCGCTCGGCGGCCCTGAAGCAGCTGGATCTGGAAGAGTACCGCCGCCAGATGGCCGGAATTTACACGACTTCCGTGAACGAGGCCACCTTGGACGAAGCGCCTATGGCTTACAAGCGTTTGGAGGATATCATCGGGGTCATTAAAGATTCCGTGGACGTCGTCGAAGTGCTGAAGCCCATTTACAATTATAAAGCTTGCTGGTATAACAATGAAGCGGTATCAAACATTGCGAATAATCCGGCATTTTAGCTTTTGTTTCAGAATGCGGCGGGCTGTCCGCTTTTCCTGTGTGGAGAAATTCAAGGAAGCCCCGTCAAAACCGAGAATTATCTAAACGAATTTTATGCCTATCTGCTTCTTGGTTTGAGGTATTTTTGAGGTATTAACCCGCAATGCGAAATTGTTCTCTCTCTCTCTCTCTCTCAGTATAGAAGATTATTCCTTCTCGTTATAACGCTGGGATTTCTCTTTAGTCTTTCCTTAACCGGCTGCGCTGACGACCGCGATTACAGCGTGCATCGTAATCCGCTTCCCTCTCCGACAGTCAGCCCTGAGCCGAGCCCCACGCCGTCTCCCAGTCCGGCCCCCACTCCCGAGCCTTCTCCGACAGTCAGCCCTGAGCCGAGCCCTGCGCCGTCTC
>JAUNIO010000117.1 GCA_030535355.1 bacterium
CCTTCTGAAGTCTATTGACATTTAATAGTTAGTCTTTAGGGGGAGTCAGATAGTTCGCAAGTTAGCTGATCGCTAACTAAATGATATTACCTTTAGGGGGAGTCATAATGTGCCAATGTAAAGCATATTCATCAGCTGAAAGTAAGCGCCAAAACTACGTTTGACGCTTACTTTTAATGTATCCAAACTATACTGCTGCAATCGCCAGTTATCTTAATAGTTCTGTTGTAAGAGCGTGTTGCTAAATCGACAGCGGCCAGACTGTTTTGATTAGTCAGCACATAGAGTCGATAGCCATCGCTGAAAAATACACCGCCCACGCCTTCGTTTATAACTAAACGCTCAATTTCCCGGCACTTATCCGCTTCTTCGAAGAAAACGACTTCATTGCGGCTGCTCTCGCCCACACAGACCACGTCACCCACAATTCTCAGCGCCGACGGGCTGACGATCTGCGTGGTGTAGTTATCTAAGCTTTTCCCATCAGAATCGATTACGCGTACACACGGCGACGGCTCTAAACAAATAGTCCACAAACGCGACCCGGCATCGTTGAGCCACAATTTTTTCACCACGTCTCCGGTCGAGATATTGCTGCCTGCAACGGCCCGTTTGGATATATCAATTTTCGTCATATCGCGGGAATTTTCATTGGTCACCCAAGCATAGCCGTTCACCACATTGCTAAACTCACTGGCACCGCTGCCCGTATATACCAAATCGGAATACGAATAATCGTCATAGTTATAGAAACGCACACCGTTGTCTCTAAAATAGGAAATCACTGCGCTTTCGCCCGGAGCTACATAACCGTTGTTGACAGGTATATACTGTTCAGTGACGCTGCACTCGGTACCAGAAATATCAGCAGTAATATTTAGAAGATCGGCTGCGCCGGTCAAAGCGTATAGCAGGCTGCCTTTTCCGGCCTCAAAACCACCTTTGCAGAAAAGCATAGCCGGGGAGTGACCATTAGTGTATAAAGTCTGGAGTTCTTCAGACATCAGCGACAGCCTCACCACAGAATTAGTGCTGGGGCTGGCCATAAACAAATAGCCTTCGGGAGCAGGGCCAGGATTGAGCCACCCCGAGACGCTGACCTCTCCTCCATCGCTGATGGTCACCGATTTTTGCACGTGGCCTAAGATATTATCAGACGCATCGAGAGCGCTAACCCGTACAATCCAAGTTCCGCTGCTGACATTTGTTATAGTCATACTCACTTCTTCGCCAGCAGTATAATCTTTGCTAATAGAATATGAAGCTGGAATTATAGAACAAGTCGTCTCGACTTCGGAGGCAGACACACTGCTTTCATCAGACGAACTCTCTTCATCTGCCGAAGTGGCATTGCTTTCTGTTGCAGATTCCGTTTCTTCAGCTTCGTTTCCGGTTTCTGTAGCAGTTTCTCTAGCGGCAGCCAAACACAATTCCTCACCGTTAACCGCAAATTCCCCATTCACGCTGCCACCTGAGCGTTCTGCTGTATCGCTGCTGTCCGCAGAATCGCTGCTTTCCTCGCTGCTGCTGCCCTCCTCGCTATCTGACGCGGAACCCTTTTCATTGATCAGTTCCATTAAAAAACGCGCAGTGTTTTCAGGAACAGCTATATTGGGCTTGAGTGGAGAATCAGAAGTATCCAAAGTGAATGTCACCCTGCCTTCTCCGTCATCTTTTTTGAACAAATGGCTGCAGCCACTAAGAGAGACAGCCAAAAGCAGGCACAGAGCCAACTTGCTCACACACCTTATTCTTGTATAACTTCTTTTGTTTTGCCAACTAAACATAATCTCTATCGCACTTCTTCTTGTAATATTAAACAGCAATCTCAAGGGCTGCGGCGCTGCCACAGCCTCCGGCAGCCACGGCGGCCACCATATCTGCAGCGAAAAAAGAATATTAATTTTGGCGTATTTGTCAAGCTTCCTGGTTTAAGTTCTCCTAAACTTGACGAGATGCGAAATTAATTGTAGTATCCATTCTGCTTTGGTTACGAAGCATAATAAAATTAATATAATAGCTTCTGCACAGAAATGAAGGACTTGACTATTTCTGGAAGAAGCTACACATCCAATGCCTAAGCATTAAACGATTTAGGCCTGCCGCAGGTGGCGTATGAGCCTTTGCGGTTGATAACTTAAAAGGAAGTGTAACAGTAATGAAGGCTCTCCGTAATTTAGCTTGCGCCGCCATCGTTGGCGCTGTTTGCGTTGCCTCCGCAGGCATGGCTACCGCTGACGTAGCTGCTCACGCTAATCAGAACGCCCCTGGCGTATGGTACGTTAAGAATATGGGCGTCGACAACAACTGCTTCGGTACTCCTAACTGCGGTCCTAAGACCCAGAAAGAAGCCACCGGCGAAGTTCGCTACATCGATGACAAATTCATCACCATCGCCCGTGACGACAGCAACGATGTAACCGATTTCTACCTCTATGAAGGCATCACCGAGTATGCTCCTTCCCTCGAGGGTATCCGCATCGGTTCCAAAGTCGCCCTGCGTTCTGACGACTGCAACCGCGTCCGCTTCGTCAGAGTTATTCCTTTCGCTGAGTGGATTAAGGATCAGCAGTAAGCGAGTCGCCTAAGAAAAATTAGGCACTTTCACAGCGCTCTCGTTTGAGAGCGTTTTTTTATTAACTCATAGCAGGGAGCTAGAAAAACATGTGCGAACCTGTTAAAGTTATGATAAAACCTACCCCTATCAGCGGCTTCCCCGAATGGCTGCCCGCACAAAGATTAATAGAACAGCGCTATATTGATACTATTCGCCGCGTGTATGAGCTATACGGCTACACGAGTTTAGAGACTTCAGCAGTAGAAAAGGTCAGCGTGCTCAAAGCCAAAGGTGAAGTAGACAAGGAAATATACGCTATTGGACGCCTGCAAGGTGAGCCCCAAGCCGAATGGGAAATGGCCCTGCATTTCGACCTAACAGTTCCCTTTGCCCGTTACGTAGGCCAAAATTACGGCAATCTGCACTTTCCTTTTAAACGCTATCAGATCCAAAAAGTCTGGAGAGGAGAACGCCCTCAAGAAGGACGTTTTCGCGAGTTCTACCAAGCCGACATCGACGTTATCGCTGAAGATGCTCTGCCTCTGCAGTTTGACGCAGAGATGCCTGCTATCATTCACGAAGTATTTCAAAAACTGGGAATTCGTGCGCAAATCCGCGTCAACAACCGCAAGCTGCTCAAAGGCTACTATTCAGCCTGCCAAATTCCCGATGAACAGCTCACAGCCGTACTGCGCGAAGCTGACAAACTGGAAAAAATCGGCGAAAGCGGAGTAGAAAAATCTCTGCGGCAACTCGGCTTAGCGGAAGCGACTATTGCCAAGTGCTTGACCTTGTCAAAAATTAAAGGCGACAGAAACGCAGTGCTTAGCCAGCTTAAGGACCTGAAGAGCGAACTGCCCGACGGCGATAATAGCCAGCTCTTTGCCCAAGGCATAAGCGAATTAGAATTTATTGCCCGCGAGCTGGACTACATTCCCAGCGAAAACCTAATTTTCGATTTAGGAATCGTGCGTGGCCTGGATTATTACACGGGCACCATTTACGAAACCTGCCTCCCCGACTATCCCACTTTAGGCAGTATCTGTTCAGGGGGGCGCTACGATAATTTAGCTTCCGAATTTATCAACCGCAAATTGCCCGGCGTAGGTATAAGCATCGGCCTATCGCGTCTGCTCGCCCATTTGTTTAAATGCGGTGCCGAAAATAGCCAGCGCCAATGTCCCACCGAATATCTTATCACCTGGCCAGAAGAAGCGCTGCGCCCGGCTTGCCTGCAGATTGCCCGCTATCTGCGCCAGCACGGCATAGCAGCGGAAGTCTATCACGAACCTCAGTCTCTGAAAAAACAGGTGCGCTATGCTGACCGCCGCGGCATTCCCCAAGTGATATTTCCTCACCTCTGGACCCCTGAAGAGCAAACTGTAGAAGTAAAAAATTTAGCTGACGGTACGCAAAAAACTGTACAGCTCAGTTCTTTGGTAAACAGCTAGATCATGAAAAAAGGCCGCTTCCGCATTGACCAGCGCCTGGTCGAACTAAATTTAGCTGAGGACACCGCTAAAGCCAAAGCTATGCTGATGGCTGGGGAAGTTTTTGTAAACACTAAACGCATCGGCCAAGCCGGGGCTCTAGTCAGCGCTGAAGACTGCGTGGAAGTGCACAGCCGCAGTCTGCCCTTCGCCAGCCGGGGCGGTTTTAAACTGCAAAAAGCTTTGGATGAATTCCAATACGATGTTACCGGCTTAACAGCCGCTGACATTGGAGCTTCTACTGGTGGCTTCACAGATTGCCTGCTTCAGCGCGGCGCGGCTTTAGTCTATGCCATTGATGTGGGATATGGCCAATTAGCGCCGCGCTTGCGCCAAGATCCCCGGGTAGTGGTGCGCGATCGTACCAACGCGCGTCACTTAAAGCCTGAGGATTTTTCGGCACCCTTGCAGCTGATCACTGCGGATGCTTCATTTATAGCTTTATCTATGCTCCTACCTACTTTGCGTTCTTTGCTCGCTGAGCAAGGCTGGCTAATAGCTCTAATCAAGCCCCAGTTCGAAGCAAAGCCAGAGGAAGTTGCCCAGGGTGGCGTAGTGCGCGACGTGCGCACACACAGCCGCATTCTGCATAATTTGCAAAAGCAGGCGGGAAATATAGGGTTTCCTCTGGTGCAGCTGACCTATTCTCCCATCAAAGGACCAGCTGGCAACATAGAATTTTTGGCCGCTTTTTGCAACTGCAATCATTTACCAAGCGTATCATCAGAAAAGATAGCGGAAACAGTAACTAATGCCCATCTTGAATTAGATTAAGATTAAATAATTCCAACTTGGACCGATGTCATTTAGTTAAGGCTCGATGACATCGCCATCCATGACATCGCC
>JAUNIO010000045.1 GCA_030535355.1 bacterium
TTAGGGGGAGTCAGATAGTTCGCAAGTTAGCTGATCGCTAACTAAATGATATTAAGTTAAGACTCAATGACATTGGAGATGCTGGTTTGTGCACAATTATTGCCACGGGCATTTTATTACTGCAGGATATTATTTTTAAATTCTAAAATCCCAAAAGCTAAAAATATTTTGTAATCACTAATCTAATACTTTTTAATACATTAAATGATCGAGGAGAATATGATTATGCGCCGTTTACCTATGCGTTTAGTAGGATGGCTGCTATTGTTTATTATAATAGGCCCTGTAGCCCTCAACGTGTGGGCTGGATGCGCTGAGGAGGAGGAAACTGAGACGGCGCCAGAAACAGGTGTGACACGTCCGTCTGAACTTCCAGGAATGGCCCAGGCTGTCATAGCGGGTGACGGCGAGGCCCCAGAACAGTCGTCGGTAGATGCCACCGAAACGCCTATCCCCAGTCATTGCACGCGGGTAAAGTACGGCAAAGGCGTTTTTGATTTGCCTTGGACTGAGTTTGCTGGGCAAAAGTTTTACCAGATCGAAGATAAAGAAGTCCAAGCTTTATGCGTTAATATCGGCTGCCGTCTTGGCCATTCTTTTGTCGGTGAAACCTTTACCGCTCATTCTTACGGCCACCAAGTGATAGTTGTTAACGGTGAAAAGACTATGCGCGTCAATGGCAAAGAACGGCCCTTAATCGGTAGCTTGCGCGTTGAAGGTGGTAAATATTATGTGGATGCTTCCTTGCTTTGGTACGTTTTAGCCATGCAGCCGCGTCAGCAGGGCGATACTGTGTCCTTACAGCAGACTTTATACGAACCTAAATTTGTCAATGAAGGACAAGGACGCCGCTTGGTGCTAGCTACTGCAGGTTCCCTGCGCTGGGAAAACCAGGAATTAGAAGACGGCACTAGTGTTATTACCGTTTTTAATACCGCTTGGGCGGGTGAACAGGCTGTTTACGATTACGACGATTTGCATGTAGAGCTTTACAATACCAAAGATGGCAACGTTGAAGTTACCCTCGGCTGTATGGATAGCTGGACTCTTTTTCCCCGCAAAGGACTGCGCACCAACGAGCTGGTTATAGGCCTGCTCCCTAATTACCCCAGAGCTTCAGAACCCGTTATGCTTACGGGCGCTGCGCTCGATGCTGAAGGAGAGGAAGATCAGACCCTTACTTTCAGCGCTACTGGCGGCTATTGGTATCATTGGTTCTTTGACGCTGGTACGCGTACTCTGCGCCTCGATTTCTCCGGGGTCAATTCGCGCATTAGCGGTGATCTGAATAAGGACATAATAGGTTTGAGTTCTTGCCGGGTCAGTTCCGTGGGCGATCGGAATGAACCGGTAACGCGTTTTTCCGCTGTTGTCAAAAGCGGATATAAATTTGAAATTACCGCTTCTCCCAGCGCTGATGGCGAACTGTTGCTGCGCGTTTTTCCGGGCAGCCTTACGGAAAACCTTTACGATGAAGGCTATACACAGGGATATGTCTTTGCGCGGGGAGTAATCGTTCTCGATCCCGGCCACGGCGGTGGCGATACCGGCTGCATCAACCGCAGTTTAGGGCTGAAAGAAAAAGATATAACTCTTGATGTCGCTCTGCGCCTTCGGGAGCTGCTTGAAGCCAGCGGCTGGACTGTGATTATGACCCGTGAGACAGACAAAGACGTTTCTTGGTTCCGCTCTCCCGATACGGTTGAACTCCAGGCTCGCTGCGATGTGGCCAACGATAACAATGCTATGTGGTTTATTAGTCTGCATTGCAATGCTAATCGCTCTTCCGCTGTGAATGGTTCGTCTGTTTACTGGTACAAACACGCCGATAAAAAACTGGCCAGAGGACTTAATAAGGCGTTAGGCGCTAATTTAGGCCTTCGCGACATAGGGCTGCTGCGCGATGGCTTTTATGTGCTGCGTTATACCTCTATGCCCGCCTGCCTGATCGAAATGGCTTTTTTGAGCAATCCGCATGACGCGCGCCTGCTGGGACAGGAAAATTTCCGGCAGCAAATTGCTCAGAATTTGGCAGACGCTATCGAAGCTTTGGCCGCAGAATAGCGCTGTCGCGGGCGCGGCTTCTGACCCTCCCATTCTTTAGGGGAAGTTAGATAGTCCGCGGATTAGCTAACTTCTAACGAATTGATGCTGTGTTTAGAGGAAGTTGTGCTGTTTCAGTGGTAATACACGCTTAATTATTGCTTAACTATTGTTAGGAAGCGCAAATATACGTCCATGACTAGGTAGCATTATTCAGCGTTTCCTCAGCTTGGGAGGAGAAAAAATGCGCAAATTTTTAGCACTATGTTTAGCCGGAATGTTTTTGCTTGGCCTATCCGCCTCTGTCTCTGGGTGCGGTAATGCTGAAGCCAATCCCTGTCGGTGGAATTTGGATAAAGTGGCCCTGCCGTCTGAGGTGACGGAAGCCAGCAGACATTCTGCGCGCAATTTAGTTATTTTGGACTTTTACGCCGAAGGCGAGGATAAGGCTCAGTTCAGCCGCGATTATGAGCTGGAACCTGGGCAGACAGAAATAATTGTAGACGATGTCGATGTCTCCGGCGATACGGTCTATACAATTAAAGGCTCTCTATACTGTGACGATCAGTGTGAGCCGGCTGTCTGTTTTGCTGTCGAGGAAACCGAGTAACGCATAAATAATCAAAGTCTTATAAAAAAAGCGCCAACAGTTAGTTCGGCGCTTTTTTTGTCAAAGCGATTTTAGGTCACGGGGTTAGCGGCGTGGGCAGTCTAGCCGTCATTGTGCACGATCTGCACGGCAACGTCTGCGGTTGTCGCTCCCAGTTCAGCGAGGAGATGCCGATACCATTGGGCGGCGTCTAAAGTGCGTTGCGGGTCGTCATTAGTTCCCCACATGATGGTTAGAGTGTCCGTCGTGGCGGCGGTGGTTTTAGTGCGCTGGGAATCCTTGACTGGATTGGCGCAGGGACCTTCTTGATCGTACATGCAGATTAAGCCCTTTAATTCCATGTCCTGGCCCGAAGCGTTAAAAATATAGTGTTCGCCTTCTTTGGCTATGGCCAGGTGCAGCGGCGGCTGGCAGAGCTGAAGATCGATGACGCCTATAGCCATGCCGGCATGCAAAGAAACAGCGTTGAGAACGTCTACAGCACCGTTGATGGGATGAAGATCGCCGCTTCCGGCGGCGCGTACCAAATATTCGGAAGCCGGTTTGCTGCGCCCGCTGGGCTTGAAGCCTCCATAGCGCAGAAGCTGGCGGATGGATTTGCGATAATCTTCACTTACCGGGGTTAGCGGAACGCTGGCCAGAGAAGGAGTCAGGCTGAGCAGGTCGGTCAGCCAATCCGGCTGGGGAAGCTCTCCCATGGGCACAGGAAAATGGGTGGTGAAACATATAGGATGCAAAAGCGGATGCGGGTCCATAGTTATAGTAAGCATAACGATTACCTCTATATTAATTATACAATGCCATTGAATAATGCAGACATGTCTATTAAGCGCTGTAATCAGCAAATCCTATCGCAGAGCTTCTATTTTATTTTTTCTAATGCTTTTCTTTTGGCGTCAATGCCATTAACTTAAGGCTCACCATAAGCTAAACCTCGATTCCCCAACAGTCTTGCCCCCCCCTATGTCGCAGTCGCGACTTCTCCCCCTCCTATCCTTTAGGGGGAGTCAGATAGTTCGCAAGTTAGCTGATCGCTAACTAAATGATATTAACTTATATACAATTTATATTGCTAGTTTCTGGTAAGCAATGGGCTAAAGAGCGACGAAAAAGCAATCTTGGGAGAAATATTAACATATCTGTATTTTTTTAGGGTTTTTATCTGGCCTCCTAAGTGCTAGAATACATTGGAGTTAATCCTTAGGAGGAACTATTATGGACAGTGTGATGATGCGGCAGTTCAATCCTACTTCGAGCATGTTTCAGACTGCTGCCACGCAAAATTTTGCCAATGTAGGTGCGGCCTCTGTGCGCAATCAGAAGGACGTGGCACCTCAGCAGGAAGAAGATCAAAGCTCAATTTTGGATAATGTCAACATCTCCATGCCTGACGCTCAAGAGCTAGATGCTGACGATGCCGTTAATAACGCTGCCGTTTCCGGAGCATTGGCTGATATAGCCGATGATGATGAAGATGACGACGAAGATGTTCGCGAGCGTCACAATGATGTGCGCGAAGAAGAGCTGGAACGCTTCCTGAACGACACTGGCAATGAAAATAACATAAAAATGAACGGTGTCTCCAATTTGGAAGATATCAAGCGCATGAACGCTATGGATGATCCAGAAATTGCCGTGCGCGATATTCTCAAGGACGTACCCGAAAACAGCTTAAAACCGGCTACTAATATTGTTACCAGTCAGGTTCACAATGGACGTCCCGCTGAGGCTTTGGTCCAGCTGAAACACGTAGAAGGATGCAACGTTATTGACTTCCAGGCTGCTCCTCAGGTCGGTGTGCTCGATATTCACGACACTGGCAATAAGCCTATGACGCAGGAACCTGTTGATGATATGGACCCTGCTGACAAGCAGAGCATGGCGCGCGAGCAGATGGATAATCTGATCAATAATCTTCCCGATGACAAGAAGAGCATGGTTAACGAAATGCGCAATGCTGTCAACGCCTGGGCCTCTACTGTGGGACTTGACGGCACTAACGAATTTGCCAAACAGCTGCATGATTTGGCAAAAGGCTGGGATGATAACACCCTAATGGCCGCCACAGGCGCATATACCGATGCTTCTATGGCTATGAACGCCAGTCAGGAAGCCTAAAGTTAAGTAGCTAAAATATGTCCGCATAAGCGCTAAGAAACCTTAGCGCTTATTTTTTTTGCATATATTTTGCGCTTGTTTTTCGCGAATTAAAATACCGTCTGGGCTATCTGCCGCAGACGGTAGGGCGTAAATCTCAAACTAGTGGTCTAAGATTATTGTTTATGATTATTGTTTATGGCTTTCCGTCCAGTTCTTTAGCTCATCGGGAGTGCTTCCGTTGAGCAGTTTGCCGGTTTGCCAATTCACTTCGGGATAGGAGGCTTTTAGGTCTTCGCAGGCTTTGTCGATAGTGCTGCCCCCGGAAGTTGCGAAGGGTATAACCTTTTTGCCTTTTAAGTCGTTAGACTCTATAAAGGTGTTGATAATGGTAGGCGCGGTGTACCACCAGATGGGAAATCCCACATAAACTATATCGTATTCTGCCAGGTTCTGCGGCTGCCCGGCGATGGCAGGGCGAGAATTCTTGTCAGCCATTTCGACGCTGGAACGAGACTGTTTGTTGTGCCAGTCCAGGTCGGCATCGGTGTACGGCTTTTCAGGCTGAATCTTGTGCAGAGTTCCTCCGGTGGCTTCAGCCAGTTGCTTGGCCACGCCTTCGGTTACGCCAGTGGCGGAAAAATAGGCTACCAGAACTTTAGGGCCGGATTCAGATTTCTGGCTGGGTTCAGATGGCTGCTGGCTGTCGGCGGGCTTATCGGCCTTGCTGGCTGAACTGGCCGGTGTTTGGCTTTGCTGAGCGCAGGCAATGGACGCTAAGGCTAACATAGCCAAGAGAATAATGGTTAGGCGTTTAGTCATAAGACAATTACTACTCCTTTATTAATATAATGTGCGGATAATAACGTGCGGATATGATTTCAGCGTTTGCTCTTCTGGCTGCGCGGATCGCGGCGCTGGCTGCTAAAATGGATGCCTTGGCTGCGCGGCTGTCTAGTTGTGGCGCTGGGAGAGCGGCGCTGAGATGGTGCGCCTCGGAAAGCTGAATGTTCTTCGTTTTTGCGGCCGGAACCGAATTTACTGTCTTTATGGGAAGGTTTTGTCCTGGTGGAAGATATTTTCCGGTGCTGATCGCCAGAAGAGACTGCAGAATGTTTCTGCGAGTTTCTTTGCTGGCGCTTATCTGGTTTTCGCTCTGATTTTGTTGTGGGCGTGAGCTTTTTCTCTTCTCCGCTCCAAGCAGGGTGGTACTCATCTTTGACGGCCCAGCGTTTGCTTTGGGAGCGAGGGGCAGTGGATCGGTGTGGCCTGTTGAGGTAGCGGCTGCGCTCGGCAGCGGTCAGCGGCATGGGGGTGCGTTCCAGAACGCTGTTCACCCAGTGCAATTCGCGCTGGCGCAGTTCGCGCAGCTGACCTTCGGTCATTTCGTATAGAGAAATGGGTCCCATAGCCCATTGTACCAGGCGCAAAGTCGGATATCCTAAGGCGGCGGTAACGCGTCTAATGTGCTTGCTCCAGCCTTCTGTACAGGTAATGGCCAGCCAGCAGGTATTCTTGCTTTGTTTAACGGGCAAGGAGCGCTCAGGCAGTTCAGGAGTTTCTATAACATCCACTTCAAGAGGCAGAGTTTTCCCATCGCTGAGCACTACTCCCTCGGCCATAGCATCTAAAGCGCTATCTGAGACCATTTCTTCGTGGGCTTTTAGTTCAACTTGGGCTAGAAAGATGCGCATTTCCTGGCATTTGGCATGATTAATGCCGTAGCGGAAGCGAGGATTGTCGGTCAGCAGCAACAGGCCTTCGCTGTCAGCATCGAGAAAACCGACGGGAAATAGACCTTCGATGGGCACAAAGGAGCTGAGCGGGCGGGCATTTTTGACTTCATCACTTTTGGCGGCGATTCCGTAGGGCTTCCACAGGGCAAAATAGCGGTATTCTTTATCATCGCTGCTTTTCTCTGCAGTTTTGCCGCGCGTCTGGCGATATTTGAGATTGGCTGCCGGAAGGCGGCGTCTGCGGTTAGGGCTGCTTAAATGGTGGCCGCGCATATTGCGGCGCTCACCGCGCTGGTTATTTAGATGTTTGCCTTCTCTCATAGAATCCGGCCTCCGTTATTGGGTTTGCGTTGGAATAACTTTAGCAATAACTAATTTATTAGTCGAACTATTAAATTAACTACTTAATTTATGATTTTATACTACTTCATGGTTTTATGACTTTATTGTTGTATTGCTTTATTCTTTATTTATGTTTAACTTATTTTATAACAACAAATTCGTAACCGTCAAATATTGCTTGTGCTAGGCAGGGGGAGAGTCAGATAGTTTGCGGTTAGCTGATCGCTTACTCTGATTTTTGCTCTTCCTTAAGGCGGTAATAGCGAAATCCTAAATCTATGTCAGCGGGATCGCTGTCAATTCTGCCTGCTGCTATGGCGTCAGCGGCTTTGTTGAGCCGGGCGATACATACTTCGCAAATGTTCGTATAGCCTAAGCGGCGGGCATGAGCATCAGCAGCTAATTCTTCAGCCGTTTGCAGAGAAATGCAGCTGCGCTGACCTCCGTCAGCGGCATTTTGTTTCATTACGGCATGGGCTAGGGTTCCAGAACCGGCGAACAGATCCAGAACTATACCGTTTGCCGGGCAGGCCTGTTCGACGAGGCGCTGCATCAGATCTGTGGGCTTTGGATAATCAAAGCATTTCCGCTGCCCGAACATGGCTTTGAGCTTTTCGCTGTTGGTTTTAGTACTGTATAGCCCCCAACTTGATAGCACCGGCTTGTAAGGGTTTTTGTAATGGCCAAAATACTCTTTGCGGGCCGGGAAACGGTTAGCGCTGGGAGGGAAGATTATCACGCCGTCAGCCAGCCAAGCCTGCATTTTCTCTTCTGTATAGGGGGTCTCAAAACGAAATACCATGCCGTTGTCAGGATTGCGCAGCTCTCTTTGCGGGAAGCCCTGTCCGAAACGCTGCAGATATTGGCGTTTCCAGGGACCGCGGGGATCATTGTCGGGGTTGCGAAAACCGTCGCTGGCCTGGCGCATCTCTCCTTTAAAACTGAATTGGCGGCTTTTGGCATAAACGATTACATATTCGTGGTTGATAATGCACATGGAACGCGGGGGAATGCCTTTAGCTTCGCGCTTGGTTTCCCAGATTATTTGGGCGATGAAATTATCCTCGCCGCAAATCTCATCGCAGATTAGGCGCAGCTGGCCGAGTTCGCGGTCGTCGAGAGAGATGAAAAGAGCGCCTGTAGGGCTTAGCAGCTCGAAGGCTAAATGCAGACGCGGGTACATCATATTGCACCAGTTAGCGTGCTGGGTGGCCGCGGGAGCCCGTTTACTGCGGAATGTATCTTTGTAGGCAAAGCGATGCCCGGTATTATAGGGAGGATCGATATAGGCTAAGTCAATTTTATTTCGATATTCGGGCAGCAATAGTTTCAGCGAATCGAGATTATCGCCTTCGATAAAGAGGTTTTTGGTCGTCTGCGCATCACGGCTTAGCGCGCCTATCTCCTCCATCACCTTGTCTGCGGGAGAAGACGCGTTTGCTTGGGCTTGCTCTTTGCCCAGCCAGTTTAGAGTGCAGAAGCTTTCAGGTTCGTTCATATGTGCTCATTGTGCATGGATAAATTGCAGCGCTCGGTTAGGGTTAATAAACGCCGCGCTTTAATGCGGAATGATTTCAAAGTAAAGACGAAGCGAAGCGATCCTAGCAGGAGCAGCAGACCGGAAATAGCCAACGCTGTCGGAGTTCCGATTTTGTCTGCTAAAGCTCCGTAAATAAAGGCTCCTATGGGATTTAAGCCTGCGAACATCATGGCGTGAAGTCCCATGACTCTGCCGCGCAGATGATCTGGGGTAAGATACTGCACCAGGGTATTGCTGGTGGAAAGCTGACAGGTGATAGTTACCCCCAAGGGAATGAGGCACAAGACAGCCAGCCACAGAGTTCTGGTCAAGGAAAAAAGCGCTAAAAGGATGCCGCAGATAATGCTGGCCGCAGCTATGATAGTTTCTAAGCCTTTGGTCGTGCGTTTGCAGGCTAAGGCCAGAGCGCCGGTAATGGAGCCGATGCCTTCAGCGGCTAGAAGTATCCCCATAGTTTTGGAAGTACCATGCAGGATAGTTCTGGCAAACACGGGCATGAGTACGGTGTGAGCGCTGGCATTGAGGCTCATCGTGGCCACGGCCAGCATCAGCGAAGCTATGGGCTGGTTCTTGACGGTAAATCTATAACCGTCCAATAGACTCTTCAGCGGGCTTTCTGAGGCTTTACCGGGGGCAAATCCGTCCACAGTAATGTTGATGAGACTGGTTAGCACCGCCAGATAGCTGAGGGAATTCAGCAGGAAGCAGTGGCCTTCGCCAACCCAGGCGACCAGCAATCCGGCTATAGATGGCCCTATTAGGCGGGCACTGTTGACCATGCTGGAATTTAATACTATAGCGTTGGAGAGGTCATCTTTGCCTTCCACCATGTGAACGATGAAGGCTTGCCGGGTGGGCATATCGACAGCGGTAACCATGCCAATCAAGATCGAGATAACATAAATATGCCAAATTTGTACGTTATCGGTTAAGGTCAAAGCGGCTATAGTTCCTGTCAGCAACATGAACAGGGATTGAGTCCAGAGCAAGACCGTGCGCTTGTGATGGCGGTCGGCGATGATACCTCCCCAAGGTACCAAGAGCAAAATGGGGATCTGAGCGCAGAATGTTACTGCTCCCAACTGCGTGGAGGAGCCGGTTAGACGGTAGACCAGCCAGGATAGGGCCATAGCTTGCATCCAGTTGCCGATCAGTGAAATTATTTGCCCTGAACAAAACACCGCGTAATTGCGGTGCTTGAGGGCGCGAAACATATTTTTGAGGACTTCCATTGCTAATGTTCCCTTATTGGATGATAAATTATATTCCTGCCAATAGAGAACAATATCGGCTAACAGAATTAGACGCACTATGGCAGACACTGCTGGCGAGTGGCTGCTATGCGCAGGACATATATGAATTTAGGGTGAATTCATTTAATTTATGCAATTTTCAATATTTGTAAATATTAAATAAATTAAATAAGTAAGGAAATATAAGTGAAAATATTAGTAAGTCAAGCCGGAAGAATTTGCAGTCATTTGCAACAATTTGTAATAAATAATTTATATACAATAATTTATAATTTGTAAGAGTAAGGAACGGCAGATATGAGTTCGGTGATCGAGATTCTTGTCGATAAATTCGCAGTTAGGCTGCGCGGTATTATGGGAGATTGGGGCAATATGCCTTTATTCGTCGCCACTAAAGAGGAAAAATTTGGCGATTATCAGTGCAATACAGCGCTGAGCTGCGCCAAGCGGCTAGGTGTAAAACCGCGCGAGCTGGCGGAAAAGGCAGCAGAGCTTTTGCGCTCTGAAGGCCGGGAGTATTTTTCTGAGGTAGCTATCGCTGGCCCTGGGTTTATCAATCTGCGCCTGCAGGATGATTTTTTGCGCTCAAGCCTGCCCGTTCCCTTTGACGGTGAAAATACCGGGCTGGCTGCTTGTGGGCAGCCGGGAACTGTGGCGGTTTTTCCTCCCCATCCCGGTAAAATAGTGGTAGATTATTCTAGTCCCAATATCGCCAAACAGATGCACGTAGGCCATCTGCGCAGCTCTATTATTGGAGACAGTATCTGTAGGGTGCTGGATTACTTGGGCTGTCAGACGATACGCCAGAATCACGTGGGCGATTGGGGAACCCAATTCGGTTTGCTCTGCGCTTGGGTGATGGACCACACTGAGGAATCCCTGCGCGGTGATATTGACCTTAGCGATTTAGAGGCGCTCTATCGCCAGGCTCAGGCCTTGGCCGGAGAAGACCCCGTATTTCACGAGCAGTCCCGCCAGCGCGTGGTAGCTTTGCATCGGGGGGATGCGGAAACGATTGCTACTTGGCGCTGGATTGTCAATAAATCCTTGGGCCATATTGAAAATACCTATGCGTTATTGGGCGTTCTGCTTCAGCGCGAAGATATGCGGGGAGAGAGCTTCTATAATCCTATGCTGGCTGCTTTAGTCGAGGAGCTGCAGCAGAAGTATCCCGCTGGCAGCCGCCCTTTGGAAGTGACGGTCAGCCAGGGGGCTACCTGCATCTTCATGTATGACGAAGCCGGCCAGCCTTTATTTAAGGGCGCCGATGATGAGCCGCAGCCCATGATTATCCGCAAGGCAGACGGAGCGTTTTTGTATCCCACTACCGATTTGGCTGCCCTGCGCTTCAGGCTGAATGAGCTGCAGGCTGAACGCGTAATTTACACGACCGACATTCGCCAGACTCTGCATTTTAAAATGCTATTTCAAGCGGCAGAGTTACTGGGATGGCTGAACAAAGGCCAAACGCTGGAACACGTAACTTTTGGCACCGTTCTAGGGCCGGATAACAAGCCTCTGAAAACTCGCTCGGGCGAAAATGTTAAGCTGGCCGATCTGCTTCATGAAGCTGTGGAGCGGGCCAAAGCTATCCTAAAGAGTGAGGACGAGAGTGGACAGCCGCGTTTCAGCCAGGACGAGATTGAGAGCATTTCCCGTGCCGTAGGAATTGGTTCGGTGAAATACGCCGATCTGTCCCAAAACCGCGTAAGCGATTACGTTTTCAGCTTTGACCGTATGCTGGCCATGGAAGGTAATACAGCGCCTTATCTGCTTTACGCTTATGCCCGCATCAGCTCCATTTTGCGCAAGGCCCCGGATGAGAATTGGCGTCAGGCGGAAATAGCGATGAGCGAACCCGCTGAGCGCCGGCTAGTTTTGCATCTGGCCCGTTTAGCGGATACGGTGAAAGATGCCGCTGATGGCTGGCGTTTGAATCTTCTCTGCGATTACGCTTACAATTTAGCCGGGTTATATATGAAGTTCTACGAAAACTGCCCGGTTCTCAGCGCAGCCGAGGAGAGCGTGCGCGATCAGCGCCTGCGCCTGTGCGATATGACAGGCCGCGTGCTGAAAACTGTCCTCTCTCTGCTGGGGCTCAAGGTCGTGGATAGGATGTAACTCAGCTGTTCGCTTTTATCTTTTGTCTGTTAGCTGTGCCGGATAATATACAGCTTATTGACGCACCATTGAGCGATCAGATATAAGAAGCAGGCCCCACTGTAGGCAATGGCTCCGCCGCTTAGGCCAAAGCTGGGTATGCAGACAGAGCACAGTCCTAAATGAGTCAGCAAGGTTAGAAACATGGGCAGCACGCTCACCCAGGGCTGCTGTTCGGCCTGCATCAGCACAGCTAAGACGGCGGCAGCGCTGTAGATGACGTAGCCCGGTAGCATCCAGGCCAGCGCTGCTGTACAGGGAACAAACTCTTGCCCGAAGAGCCAGAAGACCAGATAGTCTGCGCTGAGCCAAGCCAGAAGGGCAATAACGGTTGCACCTCCAAGGGTCAAAAACGTATAGAGTCGGGTCTCGGCAGTGCGCTCACGCAGCGATTCTAGTTTTACCAGGCGCGGCAGCAGCAAGGTCTGCACCACCAGGGTAAAGACCAGCAGTATTTGCCGGATGGAAGCGGCGATACTGTATATTCCCGTTTCTTCGGGGCCGCAGAAAAATTGGGTGGCGAGGATGTCTAGCCCCATAAACACGTTAAAAAATAAGGCTATGAGATATAAGCGTGAGCTGTAGGCGGCAGAGCGCTTTAGAAGGGTCAGCGAACAGCTGACCTTTTCTGTTATCCGTCTCGAGCAGAGCCAAACTCCCACCAGGGTAACGGGCAGAAAAGCCAGAGCTGAGCAGGCGAAATAGAGGTCGGCCTGGCGCATCCCCCACACGGCCAGAGCGGCTGTGCCCGTAAGCTGAAACAGCCGCAGAGCGACTTCTGTGCCGTTGTAATAGTTCACCAAATCCATGCCGATCATGAGCTGCTGGATGAGGGTGAGCGCCAGCAGTAGCCCAGCATAGAGCACAGCTAGGGGCAGAAATAGGCCGGGCAGGCAGATCAGGGTGGGAAAGAAATGGGCACCCAGGCTGAAGAGTAAGCCCAGGACGGCGGTGACAGCCAGAGTTATCGTTATGGAATTGCCTAATAACTGACCGCGCAGTTCGGGTTCTTTAGCGCCGTAATAGGCGTTGACCTGAGGCAGGCCTAAGCTGCCCAGGATGGCACCCATACCCGCCAGGGTGGTGGCTGCCGAAAACCAGCCGCGCCCTTCGGGTCCCAGGGTGCGGGCTACGGCGATGGTGGTGACCGTGCCCAGCAGCATGGCGAGCATGCGGGCCAGGTAGGTCGTGAATATCTGCTTGATAAATGCGGGCATGATCTGCGCCCCTATTCTGTTTTGCGGTGGCAAGTCCCCCAATGCTTACGAGGCAGCTGGTACGGCCTAGAGGGCGTCATATATCCCGGTCCGAACGACGCTATTGTTGTTGGGGCATGAGTTGATGCAAATATAGCGCAGCGCCATATTCTCAAGCTCTGCCGTTCACTCCACAGTATTTACATGGCAGGCAGCATTCCCCTCGGGCGTGGAGTGCTGCCTGTTTTTCTGCATAGGCTTGTTGCGGGCAGATTGTCGGCGTATAGCTTTCCAGTTTGTTTTTTCCAGCTTGGCCCGTCAGACAGCGGAGATGCGCAGGGCCTATAGTTTCTTAATGGTAAAAGTAAAGGCCGCTCCGGCGGCAGCTCCGCCTATATGTCCCCAGTTGTCCAAATTAAACCCAAAAGTGCCGCCCATGGCAAAGCCCAGCACTAAGATGAAGATCAGCGAATTGCGCACGGAGCTAGCGTAGTGCTGAGGAATAACCCCCCAGCGTTTGCTCATAACGATTATGGAAGCGGCTACTCCGAAGATGGCGCCGGAGGCCCCAATCCCGCCGAATAGGTTCATATAGGACGAAAGCAGACAGCCTCCCACAGCGCTGAACAGGTATAGGGCCAGATAGCGCCATCTGCCCAGCAAGGTTTCTGCCAGCGGCCCCAGCACCCAGAGGGCGTACATATTGCAGCCCAAATGCCAAATATTGCCGTGCAGAAATGCCGGGGTCAGAAAACGCCAATACTCGCCGCCGGAAAAAATGTTGGCTTTGCTGACTAACGCTTCCCAAATTAGATAAGGATAGGGCTGAGGCAGAATATTGGGCAGATCGCGGGGTGCTAGGGCGTAAACTGCAAGGCAGAGGACAATTAATACTCTGGTAATGATATTGGAAGGCTGCACTCCTGTTAGCGCGGGCTGGTATTTGCGCTGCATTTCCTCCTGGAATTTGCTGGTTATCACCCCGGTACCGGCGCAGGAAGGGCATTGGGGCGGACATTCTTGCTGTCCCGTGCCTTTGCAGGAGTGGCAGGGAATTTTTTTGCCGCTGCGCTCCGTCCCGCCCTGGCCTGAACAGGCGGGGCAGGGGATATGGCCGGAACCGCCGCAGTCGCGGCAAACTCCGCTGCCTTGGCAGCGGGGACAGGGCTTTTCGGGAGAGGTATCTTTCATAGCAGGGCTTTAATTATTCGTTAAACTCGTGTAAAATTAATATTCAGTTATCGAGAACAGTATTCTGATTGCAAAGGGCGGCTCCTGGCGTGACGGCGGTAAAAGAAAGATGCGTATAATTGTGCTCAGCAGCGGCTCCAGCGGCAATGCCACGTTTATAGAATTGGGCGGCAGGCGGCTGCTCATCGATGTGGGGCTTAGTTATAAGAGCATCGACAATGAACTTCATAAACTGCGCTCGTCAGTGCAGCTTTTAGATGGTGTTTTTATCACGCACAGCCATAACGATCATGTGGCGGGTTTGAAAACGCTGCTTAAGAATGCAATGCTGCCTCTGTATATCGGCTGGGAGACCGTACAGGAGATACAAAAATCTTACGGTTTTGATCTAACCAATTACGCTGAACTGCACATTTTGGAATCTAATATGCCTGTAACCTGGGAACAGGGGCTTTTATCCGTATTGCCGCTGCGGGTTAAGCACGATGTGCAGTCTTTTGGTTTCTATCTCGATTCTCCGGAAGGCAGTATAGTCTATGTGACCGATACCGGTTTTCTTCCCAAATGCCACGGAGAAATGCTAAAGGATAAGGATTATTATATTTTTGAGAGCAATTATGACCCGGAAATGCTGCGCAGCTGCCGTTACAACCACTATGTAAAACAGCGCATAGCTTCGCCTACGGGACATATGTCGAACGAGTATTCGGCTCATTGCACATCTCAGCTGGTTGGGCCTCATACCAAAAAAGTAGTGCTGGCGCATATAAGTGAAAATTCCAATACGGAAGATTTAGCTTTGGCTGCGCACCGCTGCGCTATGCGGGAAGTGGACTTTGACCTGAGAAATATTGTCTGCGCTCATCAGCGCCGCGTGCTTAAGGTGGTTGACGATAGTTAAAGCGTGCTGGCTTATAACCGTGCGGCTGGGCTGTCAGCCACCAGCTTGTCTTTCTCGAATATAATGCTTGCGCATCAGATTGGACGATAAATATATGATACATTGGGCTTCGCAGAACATTAAAGTTAAAATTTGCTGGGGCGTGACCTGTATATGCTTGGCCGCGTGCTCTATTCCGGCCGCAGCGGATGAATACAATGTTAAATACACTTATGATACGTCCGTCAACAAAGTTCTGACTAATGTAAACGGCAGCAATGCTTTCCCCGACGCGGTTATGGGCAAACCCCGGGGCAAATCTACCTATATGCAGAAGGCGAAAGCGCGGCGTCAGGCTGCTCAAAAGCGCAGCCGTCAGGCTTCTGCCCAGCAGGGTGGTGGGGATTCTGGCTCTGCTTCTTCCGCCGTTTCTTCTTCGGCTAAGCCGTCTGCGGCCCGATCCTCGCCAACGGCATCCCGGACTGGTACAGCTGCTTCAAGACCGGCTAAGACCGCTTCCCGGCTGGCCAAGGCTCCGGTGGGCAAAACGGTTATTAGGCATACGGCGGGAAAATTGAAAATTCACACTATCGACGACGATATTCTGCCCGCTCCCACTATCGAATACATCGATCCCGGTTATAAATATTCAGGTGAGACTTGGGCGTTCGCTACCTTTGACGCTTCCAAGCGCCACCCGCGCCTGGTGCGCTGGTATGGCTGGCATAAAGACGCCAGCGGCCAGCAGGTGGAGGGCTGGCATGAAATCGACATTAATCCCTTGATACTGCAGGCTGCCCGGGATACGGGCGTCGACCCTCTGCTGGTGGAAATCATCATGCGCTATGAATCGAATTATAATCCCTATGCGCGTTCTCCAGCTGGGGCGATAGGTCTGATGCAGCTGATGCCCGATACAGCCGGGGGATTGGGAATCTCCGACGTTTACAATGTGCGCGACAACATCCGCGGAGGAGCGCAGTATATAGCCTATCAGCTGGCGCGTTTCAACAGCGTGCCTTTGGCCCTGGCGGCTTATAATGCTGGCCCTGGGGCGGTGATAGAATATGGCGGTGTGCCGCCTTATGCGGAAACACAAAACTATGTGCGCAACATTTATGGTGAATATCAGGCGGGATTGAAATACCGCCAAAATCACCGTTAGCTGTTGGGAAAAATTGCAGAAAACCAGTTTAAATATACTCTTTGGCAGCATTTAGTGGGATATATAATTGGTGGCTGGCATGAGAACCATTTTAAGAAGAAGTTTTAATCTGCTCTTGGTGATACTGTTGCTCACTCTAACTATCGGCAGCGCCTGGTGCGGGACTTTGCGCTGTGCGCAATGCCACAAAGTTATTCAGAGCAAATACTACGAATTTCCCAATAAAGTTTATTGCTTGCACTGCTATGAGCACGTTTTGCCGCGCTGCAGTGTGTGCCGCCAGCCGATTACAGCTAAGTATTACACGCAGGGCAATAAGAAATATTGTTCGAGATGTTTTAATGATCGGCCGCGCTGTGCGCAATGTCATCAGATAATTACAGCTAAATACTTTACGGATGATAAAAAAGCTTATTGTGCGGCCTGTTATAAGAAAATTAACAATTATACTTATTATGATGAGAACAAGTCCGTCTGCATCTGCTGCCATAAACAAATTACAGGTAAGTCCTTTGTTTTCCGCGATGGTGTGACTGTTTGCGCAGAATGCCATAATGACAAGACCAATCCACGCTGTACTGTCTGTAACGCCCCCGTCAATCCCCTCTCCGTTAAGCCTATCCCGTATTACGGTGTTTATGCCTGCGAGAAACATCGCCATGAGGCTGTTGTCGATTATCATATCGCTTTGGCTTTAATGCAGAAAGTCCGCAGAGATATGGTCTCTGTTTTAGGAACTGATATGACCATACGCTGTCCTGTGGAACTGAAACTGGTCAATAAGGAAGATCTGTATAAGGCTCATAGTGTGAAAGACATGGAATTAGCGGGCTTCTGCCAATCGCGAGGCCGCGGTGCAGCCATGACGCACACCATATATATTCTAGGTGCGAGAAGTAGAGCTAGTCTTTATACCACGATGGCCCACGAATTGGCCCATGCCTGGCATGAAGAAAACAATTCTTCCTTGGATCAATTAAAGGGAATAAGCGAGGGACAAAATAGGTTCATAGAAGGCTTTGCGGAATGGGTCGCTTACAAAACTACTGAAGCCTTGGGAGATAAACGGAATTTACGGGGGTTGTTAGAGAAGAAACATGACGCTTATAGGCTGGGTTTGGGAGATTTCTTGCAGTATGAAAAGCAGCACGGAAAAAAAGCTGTTCTCGAGGCCGCCAAAACGCGCGCCTCTTTAGGCTACGATGCTGAGGAGGCTGAGTAAGGAATAAGCTGCTACCCCAAAGGCCATTAACGTGAGGAAAGGTTAAAATGAAGCGTATAAAAGTCTTTTTGGTGCTGCTCATGCTGGCGCTGCTGACCGGCAGCGCCTGGTGCGGAACTTTGCGCTGCTCGCAGTGCGGCAAAGCTATCAACGGCAAATATTACGAGCGCCAGGGCCAAGTCTATTGCCTGGAAGATTACGAGAAAATACGGCCGCGCTGCAGTGTCTGCCATAAGCCCATTAAGAGTCAGTACTATACCAAAGATCATAAGACTTATTGCACTTCTTGCTACACAAAAACGCTGCCGCGCTGTTCGACGTGTAAAAAGCCTCTCAAGGGCAAATATTACCAGCTGAACAAACACAATTATTGTCTGACTTGCTATGACAAAGTCAGGCCGGTCTGCGTCTGCTGTCACAAGAAGATCAAAGGCGCTTATCAGGTTTTTCCCGACGGTATTGCCGCCTGCCAAAAATGCGTTAAGGATAAAAGCAAACCCCGCTGCGCAGAATGCCGCTGCCCGATAGATTCTTTTATGACCCAGCCGATTCCTCATTACGGTGGATATGTCTGCGAGAAGCATCGCTTCGTGGCGGTAACCGATCCCAATGTGGCGGCCAAGCTGCTGCAGGGAGCGCGCAAGAACGTCGTTTCTACCCTGGGCGCTGTGCTGACTGTGCGCAAACCGATATTGGATGTCAAATTAGTTAATTTACAGGAATTGCAGAAACAGGCCAAAACCAAAAGTCCCGGTATTCGCGGATTTTGCCTGACGCGTTACAACATTTTTAGAATGAACCATACCATTTACGTCTTGGCGGGTATGAGCCGCGAGAATATGTCCAGGGTCTTGGCTCATGAGTTAGCTCACGCCTGGCAGAATGAAAACAATCCTAAAGTCAGTCAGGCTTCGGAACGCTTTGTGGAGGGATTTGCAGAATGGGTTTCTTACAAGACCACGGAAGTTTACGGCGATAAAAAGTATCTGGAGCAAATGCTCGATAATCAAATAGAAGATTACAGCCAAGGCTTACAGGATTTTCTCAAGTATGAAAAGCGTTTTGGGCAAAACGCTGTTTTGGAGGCCGCTAAAACGAAAACCTCGCTTTGATGGTTTTCTGCTTAGTGGGCTTTTGGCGCAGTGGATAGGCGCGGATCGGACAAGTACTTCGCGAAAGTATGTCTGCAGTTTTTCCCACGGTTTAGTAGGTTTTAGCTCAAACGTGCCTAATAATCTATTTTAAGAATTGTTGCTGGGTTTGTTATCTTGAGCATCTAAACTGCTGATGTTTAGTTGGGCAAATGACCTTGCCGCAGAATTGAGGACATTTATGGAAGAAGTGCAACGCCCAATTCTACAGGGCGAATATAAGCTGTCACGGATTATTGAGACCACTGCCGACAGTACCCTTTATTATGGCTATAATATTGCAGCTCCCGAACGCCATTTTGCGGTGCGCGAGTTTAAAATCGATCTGCCAGAGGGCGAAAATAAAGTCTCACCTGAACGCTTAGCTGTGGTGTCTTCGTATTTTCAGCCTTTAGCGATGCGCTATATGGATTTTATCCATCCCGGGCTGACTTGTCTGCGCGATTTCTTCTTCGAGAATGGTTATGTCTATTTTGTCATCGATTTTGTGCCCGGTTACCGCTTAAGCGAAATTATGAGTTTCCGCCATGGCTGCACCTTTCCGGAAATGCAGGCGGTCAGTATCGCGATGCAGATAGCGGACGCCATGAATTACCTGCACAGTCAGCCTAATCCGCTGTTTATGGCCGACATGAATTTAAGCAATGTCATTATTGCCAGCAATGGTACGGTGCTGCTCACTGATTATGGTCTGGGCAAGCTCTTGATAAAGTATAATCCTCAGGCTGTGCGCATGGGCACACTTGGTTATGCTGCTCCTGAGCAGATTGGGCCTGCGGGCATAGTTAATGCCTACACCGACATTTATGCGTTGGGTGTTTTGATGCATCAATTGGTGACGGGAGCTGATCCTACCCAAGACCCCAATGTCCTTGCGCCGATCAGCAAATTAAATCCGGCTATCAGCCAGGACTATATGAGCATCGTGGAGACAGCTACCAATAAGGAGCCTTACAAACGTTTTACATCTATGAAAGATATGCTTTACGCTCTGCACGCCATAGCGCCGCAGCGGGGCCGGTCTATGAAAGTAGTCAAACGCAATTTAATTAAAGAGGTGTTTGACGTGTTTGCAGCGCCTTTCAGCAGCAAAGCCAGCAAAGACTGAAAAGAATAGTAAGCCCCGCTAATCCTCTACTGATGAGCATAGAATTAGTGGGGCTTAACTTAATAGCTAAGATTTCTTTTTTCTTTTATTTTTGGAATTTTTAGGCTTAGGTGGTTCTTCACCGTCTTTGTAAACTGGCTTATCTTCCACTTGCTCTAAAGGTACTTGGGTCATAGCGATGCGGTACTTGTTGTCCACTTTGCCTTCGTCGTCTATCGTATGGCCTTCTTTCTTGAGGCGTTCTACGTATTGCTCCACAATTTTGGCCTGAGGAACAGAGCGTTCGGTTTCGACAGCTACTTGGGTACCTTCCACGGGAGCGTTATTGTCATCGATGAGGAAAACGCCCCAAATAATTAAGTTGCCGGTTAGATGTAAGCCGCGGCGATGGCAGGCAGCTGCTTCCTGCGTGCGCCCTACCTTGTGCAGTACTTGGGCTTTCATCAGCCAGTTGCCAGGGAAATACGGGTTGAGAGCGATCGATTGGTCGAAACTGCGCAGAGATTCCTCGGTCTGGCTAGGTATCTGCGAAAGCAGAAAAGCCCGGCTATGCCAAACCTGGTAACTGTCTGGGGCAATCTCAATGGCTTTGTCTAAACACTCTATAACTTCGCTGATCTCTTCAAAATGCAGATGGCGATTGGCTACTTTGATCCAGATCTCTGGGTTGTCTGCAGCTAGTTTGAGCGCATGTTCTATGGCCTTATTGGCTGTTTCGCGATCTTCGTCTTTCTCGCTGTCGTCGTAAATGGCAGCTTTCATAACGTATAGATTGGCATCTTTGGGCGCTTTATCTATAGCGTTCTGAATAGCGCTGCGCGCTGCTTCTGTTTCTTTGCGCTGCAAATGTACCATAGCCATGTTGGCCATAGCTGTGAAATTGCTTTCGTCTAAAACCAGTGACTGATCTAAGCATTCGTAAGCTTTGTCAAAGTGTTCTAGGGCGATATGCGCTTCGGCTAACCGATTGAGTACTCGGGATTTGTCGAGGTCCTGATGATTCTCTTCTAAAGCTTCAGTTAAAAGCGCGACAGCATTGTCGAAATCGTGTATTTCGCGGAAGGCCATGCCCAAATTGGTTTTGATGCGCGGGAAGCTGCTGTCGATATTGTAGCAGCGCATATAGCATTCAATGGCCTGGGGAAGATTGTTGTGAGTGGCTAGGAAGGCGCCTATGTCAAACCAACAGCCGGCGTCGTGGGGCAGACGCTGGCAGGCTTCATTGAGAACCCTGAAAGCCTCCTGGGGCTGATCCATATCTTGGAGCAAACTGGCTTTTAATCTCCAAGCTTCGCCTAAAGTGGGATCGAGCTTTAGGGCTTTTTCTACCGCATCCAAAGCGGTTTTTGTGTTATCGCTGTCTTCGGCTTCTAGGGCCTGCTCTAGCCATTCGGCGGCCGTGAAGTCTTTGGGCTGATCGGACATAGCTGTTCTCTTTCCAAATGTTAAGAATTTAGCAGCGCACTAAAAAAGAGTTTTAAAGTGTCTTGCTTATAGGATTGACTTTTCGGGATAAGTGTGCAATAATCCCGCCGTTGACATTTTTTTTCACGCGGGAATGGCGGAACGGTAGACGCACGGGACTTAAAATCCCGAGCTGGATAACAGCGTGAGGGTTCGAGTCCCTCTTCCCGTACCAAGACCATAGAGAAATCTGTGGTCTTTTTTATTTTATGTTTACTGCATAATATCATTGGATATAGATTTGCTTAACAGGGTAATATCATTTAGTTAGCGATCAGCTAACTTGCGAACTATCTGACTCCCCCTAAAGGATAGTCTGCTGCCGATTAGCAGGACATTTTTATATATTAAGAAAAAATAAAATAGTTTGGGCAAAAAATAATTAACAGTTATACTTAATAGTTTAGACAACTTATTTCTGAGGCAAACAGCCAACATTGTGAGGTTACCGTGCAAATTTCTTCTGTAAATTATACTCCCGCTTTAGCTCCCTGCTCTGCTGTTTCCGCGCCGCCTTCGGAGGCAAAACTGCCTGCGGAAGAAGCTTTGAGCGCCGACAGCGTGTCTTTGGGCAGCCAAGATAGCGACAGCTTATCGCTCCAATCCTCTTCACAGCCGCCAGCGGACAGTGAAAAGCAGGTTATAAAAGCGTTAGATGACATGTTTGCTAATATTGGCAGTGGCTCTGATATTTCTCCAGCTGGCATTGCCAGTGAGAGTGCCCAGGCTGCTGTTCTTAGCCCTGAAGAGCGTTCTGTGGGCGGTTTCTATTTAGCTGACGGCAGCTTAGCTGTGGGCGAAGGCATAACGTGTGCTCTGGAAGGAACTGAGGCCGTCCCAACTCGCGGTGATGTAGCTGATTATCAGCTGATTAGCCATGATGCAGCGGTCTCCGATTATAATGAAAATGTTAAATCCCACCTTGGCCCTCTCGAGCGTACGGCAATAAAAGCATATTGTACAATTGGCTATAAGCTCATGAATGGGTATATGCTAGGATTAAATGGCAGCCCAACCGGTGTAGTGCGCATGGCCTGCCGCTGCATGACTAAAGCTTTGCAGCGCTTTGACGTACCTTCAGGCAGTGTGCTTTACCGCACAGCCAATATCAACGAGCTGCGCAATTACGTTACTCCAGAAGATTTTACCAAATACCAAAAAATAGATGAGTCTGGTCAGACCGAAAAACTTGCTAAACTTCTTGACGCCCGGTTAACTGGGACGGAAACACACCGTAAATCGTTTATCTCGACCACTATCGACGACAAATTCAATTTTGAAGACAAGCCCAAAGTGGCGACGAGAATGTATGTTGGCGAAAATGTCAAGGGCGTTTATGTCGCTGCGGATTCACGTTTAAGCCCGCTGCCTGAAGAAAAAGAATTTCTTTTGGCCCCTGACACTAAAGTTACGGTTTTAGGTGTGGATTACGACCCCAAGAATAAAGGTATGGTAATGCATGTGCTTTTGGGCGATTTGCCTCAAGGCAGTCAAGGTTAGATAGGGGAGAGAATTCAGTGGAAAATAGGGAATCTAAGGGCAAACGCACGTCTGCTGAACGCATGTCTGATGAAATTAGTGCGGAAGAATATAGAAAAATCGTGCAGGCGCGTGTTGCTAGCGAAGTACAGGATTTGCGCCCAGAAGATATACGCGATCTTCTGCCCGCTGCTGAGCGGGCGCGCCGCAATGCAGAGGCTGAACGCCTAGAGCGCGAGCTGTTAGCTGAACTGGGTGAATAACTGCTTTAGACTTCGCATTTTCTTGCACGCGAGCCTGAAGGAGCCGATAATTGCACATAAGTCAGTATATCCAAATGTCATCAAGCCTTAATTAAATGACATTGGCTTATGATTAGTCACGCTGAGAATATGACGCGGAGAGTACGCAAAAATGCGTTCAGAGATTACTGTACAAGATTTTTGGTCGAATCTAGAGCACTATTTTGCTCTGGCTCTGCGCAAATGGGATAATTTTTCTATGCCGGTTCGCCTGTTTTGGGCGACGTTGCTGATCATAATAGCGGGTGCTTTAACTCCGTCGTGTGAGTTCGAAGCTTTTCGCTTTTGCATGTGTAATTTAGCTCAGGGAACCTGTCTGATTTTGGTACTGGTTGGTGGGCCTGTTTATGCGATCTCCTGCTTCTTGGGACTGCTGTTTTTTAATGCTACCGAGAACTATACGCCTTTGGGAGATTCATATTTTTTAGTCTCTTTGCTGATAGCGCTTTTGTACTTTTTTATTGGCTTGGCTGCGAGATTTTTTAAAGTACGCATGAGCGCTATCTCTTCAATTAAGCAGTTCTTTCTGTTCATAGCGTTCGGCATTCTTGTCCCTTTATCTGTAGCCTGGCTGATTTTTTATTGCGGTGCCAAAATCGGTATTTTGGCACCGATGCTCGATTTAGCTAATCCAAGTTTTGGCACAAAATTAGTTCTCAAATCTTTAATAGGCTCATTTTTAGGGGCTTTGGTCTGTTTTACTCTGTACCAGCCTTTTCTAAAACAGCGGGGCTGCCATTCCTACAGCTGTGTACGCTCTTTGCTATTTGTTGTGGTCACTTTGAGCTGTATGGTTTGGCTTTTTCACAACCAGCTCCATGCTGAAGTGCTCGACAGCATTGATACTATAAACGATCAGGCCGATAACCTTAGCCAGTCGCTGTCGTTTCAGTTTGATCTCCGCCTGCGCTCTATTCAGGATATGGAGTACCTGCTTATAGGCAATATCTCTGGAATCGTAAGTGACAGAGAGCTTAAACTGGCTTTAGAGAATAAAAGCAAGTCTTCTCCTTGGGATTATATTAAACTTTTTAGAATAGAACCCAACGGAACACTCAATGGGGCACCTAACGGATTACCCAAAGGATCGCAATGCAGGCTGTGCTTCTTCAAAGAGTACAATCCTAATATTAAAGTCGCTAACGCTAAGCTGGGACAGCTGCTGCCCCACGATCCATTGATGGATCAGGCTTTGAGCGAATCTCAGCGTCAGGCTGCTTTAAAGGACAAAACATTTGGCTCAGAATTTACCTTTGCCCCCGATAAGCAGACTTTGCGGATCATCCGTCCCTGTTATTTGGGATCGAGAGTAGTTGGAGCTGTAGAAGTAGGTCTGTCATTTAAAGACTTAATTGTGGGGTCTCTGCAAGAATTCAATCTGAATGACATGGGACTGCGTTTCTCATATTTCAATAAGTTTAACGATTCTTCTTCGGCAACTACTGAGGTTTACGACAGCGCTTACGAAGTTTTGAGTCTTTTTTCGGAAACAGTCGATATCGGTTTTAATGAGAGCAACGCCAAACACGTGTTTCGCTTGGATATCTCTTATAACCCCGATTGCGGCTGGTTTTTAATGAATAGTTTCAAGCATTTTGATTTATACGTGATGTTTTTGGCGGTTATTGGCTCAATGATCAACATGCTTTTGGATCAATATTCGCTGATTAATGACAAAGCCCATCAGCTTCTCAACGAACTCGATGAACGCGAACGCTATAACGCCAGTATCGCCGCTTCCATGAGCGACGGCGTGGTGACGTTGGACCGCAATAGCCGCATTATTGCGGCTAATCCGGCAGTTTGTGGCCTATTTGGCTTAAGCGAGCAGGAAATAAAAGGCCAAAAGATGCACGATTTAGCCCATCGCGGGCACAGCTGCATTCATGATTTGAGCTGCCCCAGTGCTCGCTATTACCAGGAGCTGCAAAGCTTAGATTTGCACGATGAAAATGTGGCTGCTAAATTAAATCGCCGCCTTACTTCATTCATTGTCGATAGGCATGGAGATACCATTAATTATGACAGCAACTTTTCGATAATGCACCGCGATAATGGCGATATCAACATTATCGTGGTTTTGCGAAATGTCGATGCGGAAGTAAAATTGAAGAATATCCGCAGTGAATATGTGGCCAAACTAAGCCACGAGATGCGCACTCCGCTTTCTTGCATAAAAGGCTCAGTGGAAATGCTCTCGCAATATCCCGCTAAGATGATCGGCACTCAAGGGTTTACCCAGGCCGGTGAACAAATGCTCGATGTCGCCAGACGCAATGTAGCACGGTTAGGTCAGTTGGTAAATGATGTGCTGCTTTGCGATTCTGTAGATAACAATACTTTGCATTTAGAGCGCACCCACCAGCTGGTCGCTCCGGTTGTGAGAAAAGCGATAGAAACTATGCGCGGCGAAGCAGAGGCTAAGAATATCACTTTGCGCATAACCAAGCTCGAAGGAGAAACTTTGTTCGACGAACTTCGTTTAGAGCAGATTCTCACTAATCTAATCAGCAACGCCATTAAGTATTCTGCTGCAGGCTCTGAGGTGCTTATAGAAGCTAAACTCAAAGAAAAGAATCACTGTATAGCTTTTAAAGTTCAAGACTTTGGCTGTGGCATACCTAAGGAACAGCAAAATATTTTATTTAACCGTTATTCCCTAAGCCGTAATGAAACTATGCGCAATCGTGAAGGCTTGGGGTTGGGGCTTACTATTTGCAGCGGGCTGGTTAAAGCTCACGGCGGAACGATATGGGTAGAAAGCAAGATCGGCCACGGGAGTAGCTTTTACTTTACTTTGCCTGTGGTGTCATCGTGATGCTGAAATACATACAGCTTATTTTTCATTGAGCGGTCGGGAGTATATGGAAAGTCAGACATCTAAATCCGGCGGTTGGCTGTACCGTGTCAAATCCTTTTTAAAAAGAAGCGGTCCTAGACATAGCGTAAACGCGAAAACAAAAAATTTTTTAGAGCGTTTGATTCTGCGCTTTGCTAATTACTGGCAAAACTGTCCCCCGCTTTTGCGCTATCTGCTGGCCAGCTTAGCGATAACTCTGGCGGGGCTTTGCTCCCCTTCTGCCGAAATAGGCAACTATCGCATTTGTCTGTGCAATTTGGGGGTAGGTGTGGCCCTCATGTTCTGTCTGTTTGGAGGACTATCGTACACGCCGTCTATATTTGTAGGACTGTTGGCGTTTAATTACAGCCAGCATTATAGCTTGCTGGGAGGCAGCTGTATATTTATCTCTTTTTTATCGGTCCTGATCATTGCCGTGGTGGGCTTTTTTATGCGCCGTTTTGGTGTTCGTGAGGGGAGCTTAACTTCGGGCAGCCAGCTATTTTTGTCTTTATTCGAAGGAATTCTGCTGCCGGTATGTGCCGCTGGCTTAATTATTGCCTTAGCTGCTCAGAGCAAGGCGTTCACAGTTTTTTTCCCAGAATTTTCTGTAGGTGGATTTACAGGGAGGCTCTTAGTGCAGTCTTTGATAGCTACTGTTCTGGGAATCCTGGTCAGTTTTACTATATTTCAGGTATTTTATAAGTTTAATGAGCTGAATGTTAGCAATTTTATACATTCAGCCTTTTTTATGATTGTGGGTTTGGCTTTTTTGACGAGTATGTTTCGCGTCCAGGTCGCCGAAGAGCTTTCCAGGGATATGAAAATTTTACAGGATCAGGCTTTCAATGTAAAACACGCTTTGGAGTATCAGGTGAATTTACAGCTGCGCTCTATACGCGACTTAGAGTATTTGGTAATAGCTGATTCGCAAAATGTTCTCGATCCCAAGCATGCAGAAGCTTTGTTAGGCTATAAGGGGACTCAGCGCGTTCCCTGGAGCATGGTTCTGTGCTTTCGGGCCTTGGATAAATCTCAGCTGGCTAAAATGGTCCCCGCTAAAGATATTGCGCGGCAGCGTGGCCGTTACCGTTACATTTCCTGTATGCAGAAGCGGTATAAACTAAATGCTAGCCTCCCCTTAGGCTATAAGAACGGTCAAATCGTCGATGAGAATACGCCTTTAGGCAATTGGCTGATTAGCGCCGAAGACCCAAAATACCGCAATGGGGCATCTGCGCCTAATACTTCATTTTATTCTCGGTATGTAATTGCACAGATGCGGGTCGATCATAATATGCTGGTGGGCGTATGCCCCTGCTATCTTAAGGATAAGCTGGTCGGCATGGTTGTTGTCGGGGTGTCTTACGCTGATTTTTTGCAGCGTTATATGGAAATGTTTCACACTGATAAAATTGGGGTGCGGGTTAATCGCTTTAGAAATATAAACGATCCTAAATCACAATTGTTTTTGCTCTTCGACAGAAATTATCAGGAGCTGAGCCTTTATTCTACGCAATTGTTTGTCGGTTTTGGCAACTCCGATGCTAAACAGGTCTTGCGTTTAGACGTTTCCTATACGCCTGATAACGGCATTTTTCTGCTAAAAAGTTTGGAAAATTTTAGTTTTTATGTGGTTCTGCTGGCTTTTGTAGGTGGCATGAGCAATATTTTGATGCATCAGTATGTTTTGGTAGATGAGAAGGCCCGGCTGCAAGCGAAAGCCCTCGATGACAAAGAGCGCTATAATTCGCGTATTACACTAGGTATGAGCGATTTGCTGATAACAACCGATTTGAATGTTCGAATTGTTTCGGTTAATGAGACGGCTTGTAAGGTGTTCAATAGCACTGAAAGCGAGTTAAAGGGACGTCATTTCCATCTGCTGGCTCACTGGGGGCGGCCATGTATCCAAGATGGCAGCTGCAGCGCGGCCAAATATTATCAATACATACGCGGTATGATTAAGTCGGGAGTGGAGCTGAGCAGCATTAAACCGCAGCGCACGAGTTCGTTTATAGTAGGCAAAAATGGCAAGGAAGTTAATTATGTAGGTTCTTTTACGGTCATGCAGCGCGATAATGGAGAGGTGAATATTATCTGCCTGTTCAGGAATGTGGATAATGAGGTTCATTTGCAAAAGATGCGCAGCGATTATGTGGCTACTCTGAGCCATGAAATGCGCACGCCGCTGTCCTGCATTAAAGGAACGGTAGATATGTTTACTAAATTCGGCCCTAAAATGCTGGCTGGAGAGGGGCTGAGCTCTAAAGGAGTACAAATGCTCGATGTCGCGCAGCGCAATATTACTAAACTTGAGCAGTTGGTTAATGATGTGCTCCTTTGCGATTCTGTGGATAATAATACTCTCCGTATCGACGCTGTGCAGCAGCCTATTGAGCCGATCGTGCGTCATGTGGTGGAAAGTATGCGTGAAGTCGCTGCGAGAGATAAAATTGAGCTGCGCTTTGGCAAATTGGAAGGAGAAGCTAAAGTAGACGCTATGCGTCTAGACCAGATTCTCACCAATTTGATAGGCAATGCTATTAAATACTCTAAATCAGGTTCAGAAATATTTGTCGAAGCGATCTTGAGCAGCCATCGGGATTGCATTGTCTTTTCAGTAGTAGATCATGGAGAAGGTATTCCTAAAGAGATCATTCCTCAGCTGTTCAACCGTTTTGCGGTTGTAAGCAGTGATAGCGTGCGCAAACGTGGCGGTTTAGGCTTAGGATTGACTATTTGCCGCGGTTTAGTAAACGCTCACGGCGGTGAGATTTGGGTAGAGAGTGAACTTGGCAAAGGCTGTGTCTTTAAGTTTACGCTACCTACTTGACATGCACTCTGCAAAGTGCTAATATCTTGTGGCGTTCGGAACGAGTAGTTCGGACGCCCGCCTGCAAGACGGCGTTTTGACAATTATAGAGGCTATTGATA
>JAUNIO010000046.1 GCA_030535355.1 bacterium
GGTGTCCGGTGAGGAGTCCAGTGAGGAAGGAATTTCGACTATTTACTTCACGCCGATATGCTTTAGTTAATTAGCGATAAAAAGCCAGCAGTTTATCTGTTGGCTTTTTATTTAGTGTTGCTGCCGGTATTATTTATTTAGTTAAGCGTTCTGGCGGCTGCGGCAGTCAAGTTTGGCAAACGTTAGTATCGAGACAGGCTTCTCTGAACTGAGCCGGAAGTTAACAGCCTTAGTGCTGCTACAAATATTTTTTTTATTTGCTGAGGTTTATATGGCGGGAAATCTACCTATACTTTATCTCGTTATCCCCTGCTATAACGAAGAAGAGATTTTGCTAGATACGGCCCAAAAATTAAAAACGAAATTAAAGTCTCTGCAGGACGCGGAAAAAATTTCCTCTCAGAGCAAAATATGCTTTGTAAACGATGGCAGCCGCGATAATACCTGGAGTATGATTAAAGACCTTTCTTTGCAGGACCCTGACATCTATTCAGGGATCTGTCTGGCTCACAATCAGGGTCAGCAGAATGCCCTTACTGCCGGACTGTTAACCGTTAAAGATATTTGCGACATCACCGTTAGCTTGGATGCCGATCTCCAGGACGATATGGACGCAATTGACGCTATGGTCGATAAGTATAACGGTGAAGGCTGCAATATCGTCTATGGCGTGCGCAATAACCGCGATACCGATACGTTTTTTAAGCGCTTTACAGCGGAACTTTTTTACAAGACTATGTCCTTTATGGGGGCTAATATTATCTTCAATCACGCCGATTTCCGGCTTATGGACCGCCGGGCCCTGGATATTTTTGCCCAATATCAGGAAGTCAATCTCTTCGTCAGAGGCATCGTCCCCATGATTGGCCTCAAAAACGACTGCGTGTACTATAAGCGCCAAGAGCGCTTAGCTGGGGAAAGCAAGTATCCGCTTTCCAAACTTCTAGCTCTGGCCTGGCAGGGAATTACTTCGCTGTCCATTAAGCCTATCCGCTTTATTTCAGCTTTGGGGATCGCTATCGCCATCTTTAGCATAGTAATCTTGCTGTATTCCCTGATCAGCCATTATAGAGGGAATACAATTGTGGGCTGGACCAGCATTATGGCTTCGGTATGGTTTATAGGCGGTTTAAATATTTTCTCCATCGGCATTATCGGTGAATACGTGGGCAAGATTTATTTGGAGAGCAAGCATAGGCCGCGGTTTGCTGTCAGCGAATTTATTGATCAAAATAAAGTCTGTGAGTAACTTTTATGGTGCAAAGAATACGAGCTTATTTTAAAGAGCGCTGGCTGTGCTACGCCATCCTCTGCCTGGGCATTGCCTTTACCACGGGGGTCTTTTTCTGCCACGGCCGCGATCTTTTAGACAGCGATATGTCCAGCGAGATGATCCTGGCTAAGCTGCTGAAAGACGAGGGAGGCATTATCGCCAAAAACTGGTGTTACTCCACAGAGATCAGGGTGATAAGCACCCAGATAGTTTACAAGCTGGGTTTTTATCTCTTTGATGACTGGCATTGGGTGAGGACTTTTTCCACCTGCATTTTGCTCTTTATCCTAATGGGCTGTTATTGTTTCTTTGCTGAACGGATGAAGCTGGGCAAGGCCGGCCTGCTGAGCGGTTTAATACTTCTTTTGCCCTTCAGCGCTGAATATGCCCGTTTTGTGATTTGGGGCGGCTATTATTTGCCGCATACGGCTTTTATCTTTTTGACTTTGGCTTTGGCTGCGCACAGCGATTCTGTCAAAATAAACAGGATTTTATTGGGCCTTAACATCTTAGCTGCTGTGCTGACGGGCATGGGCGGAGTGCGCCAAGCCCTCATTCTTTATATTCCATTTGTTATTACGGTGATCGCGCTGGCTATTTATTATTATGTGCTCAGCGATGAGGAAAATAAAGAAAGCCTCCCAGAGCTCGTTTATTTGAGCAAAGTCTCTTTGGCCGTTTTGGCGGGCAATTTTATGGGGATGCTGATTAATTCTAAAATTCTCAGCCAGAGCTATGTCTTTATCAAGTACGACAACAGTAAACTCAGCGACTTTGTCCCTTCATTTGCTTTAGACTTCGCGGCCAGATGCCTGAGCACATCTTTCGGCTTTACCGGCTGCCGGGGAATTCTCACTTTGGAAGGCCTGTGCGCTCTATGCGCTTTGGTCTTCTGTGTTCTAATAACCGCAGTATTTGCGGTCGTCTGCTGTAAGTTCAAATCCTTAAAATTTGAGCACAAGTTTATCGTTCTCTTCGCGGCGGTCGATGTGACAGCCAACGTGCTCTTCTGTTCTCTTTCAGATAAGCCTTCTACGCGGTATTTGATTCCGCCCTTAGCTCTGCTCTTCCCAGTTTTGGCGATACTTTTAGCCTATCTGGAAGAAAAAGGCCTTAAGCTCATGCAGCGAGCGGTTACGGCCATCATCGTGATCTGCATTGGCTTTCAGCTGGCTGTTTTTGCCTGGCATCCCACTCTGGATTATTACCGTTCTTCAGTGAATACGAAGCAGAGTTTCAGCTACGCTCTGCATCCTGTAAAGAATCATTGCGAACCAGTTGGCTCGCATCGCCAGGTGACCGACTGGCTGGTGAAACACGGTTACACAAAGGGCTTTGCCACTCTGTGGCAGTGCAGCATAGTTACGGAGCTGTCCAACGGCCAAATCGAGATGTGGAAGCTCTATAATCACCGCAAGCGGAGTGGCGACTGGACGGATTTAAGGGCTGATAACTGGCTTCAGGACCGCCGCCATCTGACGCACGATCCCGAAGGCAAAGTTTTCTTGCTTTTGACAGACGCGCAGGCGAGAATGGATACGCATCATCTGTACGCTGACAAAAAACATTTGGTCTATGATAAACGGGGCATGAAAGTCTATGCCTACGATAGTGCCGCTCAGTTGCGCGCCAATCTTTTGAACAAGAATTTTATTCAGAAGATGAAGATCAAATTTAAAAAGCAGAATAAGCCTAAGGAAAACCATAAAACTCTGCAGGTAGCTCCCGGTGCCACCGTGCAGGGCCCAGGCTGCGATGTCTCCGCCGGTGAGTACGAATTGGCCATAAAATGCCACATAAAAGACGGTCAGACTTTGCAGGGGCATATTAAGGCAAAAAACAGCGGCAGGCTTCTCTCGTTCGAGGTAAAAGACGGCCTCAATACCATACCTTTTGAGCTCGAAGAAGATGTAGCGAAGCTGGAGATAGTCATAACTAATAACACCAAATCAAAAGTAACCTTTGAAAAGTTTTCCCTGCCGCGTAGGTGAGTCTGGCAGTTTGAGAAGCTTTTATAAATGACATTGAGCAAAAATAATGCTGCGGCGGAGCGGCAGGGTGATGGGATTAAAGAAGTTATTCATCGATAAGTCCAATTCGACTGCTGTACAATTCTTTAGATATATTTTCGTGGGCGGCGGGGCTACAGCTGTGCACTGGGGGCTGCTGCTATTTAAGGAGCTGGCTGGCCTCGATGCCAATCTTGCCAATGCGATCGGCTTTGTGGGCGGGCTGATTTGCAATTATGTGATCTCGACCTATTGGGTTTTCGAGGCTTCTTCCATAAAGAATAAGGGCGTTGAATTCACCGCCTTTGCCGTAATCGGTGTAGTGGGGCTGGGAATCAATCAGGCGATCATTTGGCTTTTCGATAAACCTTTAGCTAGGAATGTGGCCTTTGGCAGTTTAATGCCTGCGGATAAATATTATATTGCCGGTCAGGTTTTAGCTACGGCTGTTGCGTTTTTTTGGAACTTTTTTGCCCGCAAGTATCTTTTATACAATAAGAAAGGCTAATTTATCATGACCAATGTGGTAATTATCGGCGGAGGCCCTGCCGGGCTGACAGCTGCTTATGAGTTATTAAAAGACGGCCAAGGCGAGTACAGCGTAACGGTTTTGGAAGAGAACCGCGTCTTGGGCGGCATCTCTAAAACAGTGCGCTATAACGGCAACCGCATGGACATAGGCGGCCATCGCTTTTTCTCTAAAAATAAGCGGATCATGGACTGGTGGAGTGCGCTCATGCCCATTCAGGGAGCGCCAGCAGTCGATGATAGAATTTTAAGCAAAGACAAACCGTATGTGAGCGGCGGCCCGGACCCGGAAAAAGAAGATGTAGTTATGCTGCTGCGCGAGCGGGTCTCGAGAATTTACTATAACAAGGCTTTCTTCGATTATCCAGTTTCCATGAATATGAATACGATTCGCAACATGGGGATATTCACGACTTTGCGGGCTGGTTTTAGCTATCTTTATTCATGCATTAACAAACTTCCCGAGAATAATCTGGAGAACTTCTACATCAACCGCTTCGGCAGAGTGCTCTATTCGATGTTTTTCGAAGGCTACACTGAGAAACTCTGGGGGCGCCACCCCCGCGATATTTCTGCAGACTGGGGGGCGCAGAGAGTGAAAGGGCTCTCCATTTTAGCTATTATCAAAGATGTTGTCTCTAAAATTCTGGGGACTAAGAGCAACAAAAATGCTGAGACATCGCTGATTGAGCAATACTGGTATCCCAAGTTCGGCCCGGGCCAGCTGTGGGAGCTGGTCGGCTCTAAAATCGAAGAGCTGGGCGGGAAAATTTTGTATGGCCATGCGGTTAAGAGCATTAAAACTGCGGGCGGAAAAATATCCCAGGTCGTCTGCGCGACACCGGAGGGTGATAAGGCATTGGCGGGAGATATTTTTATCTCGTCCATGCCCATCAAGGATTTGGTCGCTGGCCTTGATACGGCTGATGAGCGCGTGAAAGAGCTAGCGCTGGGATTGCCCTACCGTGATTTTGTGACGGTTGGGCTTTTGCTCAAAAAACTGGAGCTGAAGAATGAAACAGCGCGCAGAACCCTGAGCAATATCGTGCCGGACTGCTGGATTTATGTGCAGGATAAAGGGGTAAAATTGGGCAGAATCCAGATATTCAACAACTGGTCTCCCTACATGGTCAAAGACCCAGTCAATAATGTGTGGATCGGTTTGGAATACTTCTGTGCCGAGGGTGATGAATTCTGGAATATGAGCGATGCGGACTGCATAAAGTTTGCCATAAAAGAACTGTGCAAGATGGGGGTCATTAAAGAAGAATCCGTCCTCGACTCTCACCGCGAAAAAGTTAAAAAGGCGTACCCCGCCTACTTTGATACCTACAAAGATTTTGCCCAAATTCAGGCGTATTTGGATAGTTTTGCCAACCTTTGGTGTGTGGGCCGCAATGGTCAGCACCGCTACAACAATATGGATCACTCCATGCTGACAGCCATCGAAGCGGCTGATGCTATTAAGCAAGGCTCTGCGGATAAAACGACTATCTGGAATGTAAACACCGAAAAGGAATATCATGAGCAGAAAAGCGATAAGTGAGAAGATACTTAGGGCTTGGAAAACTCATCCTTTTATATGGGCTTTTCTGATCTGCTTTTTTTTAGAGCCGTGTTTCTACGCTTCTTACAAGTTTATTCCCAATAACCTCTCGCAATTGGAATCAATTCTCTTGGTGGGCGGGGTCTGGGTATATTTGTATTATAAATATAAAGCGGGGAAGATCGCGGGCCGAAATCTGTGCTCTTACGCTCTGCTGATAGTCCTTGGCGATCTTTGCCTCACGGGCTTATATGCTAATACTGATAATAAGGCCATGTGGCATTTCCTGGGCGGAGTAGCTCTGACGGCTGGCTTTTATATATACGTGAAAGCGGAACATCTTGAGCCGGAGGATAATGCCCGTTTAAATGCGCTTGTGATTATGGCTTTGGGTTTTTGGCTCAAATTCTATTATGTTTTGATAACGCCCATCCATAAACGGCAGCACGACATGTATACTTTTGATCGTCAGGGTATCCTGAAAGGACATGCCGGGTATATAGATTACCTTTTGCAGAACTGGAGCTTACCCCAGACTGACGTTACCAAAAATTGGGGCTTTTGTCATCCGCCTCTGCACCATATTATCAGCGCTGTTTGGATATGGGTTCACGAAAATATTTTTGTTGTCGGCCATGCCCAGGCCCGCGAAAGCTTACAGACTCTGAGTCTATTTTATACGCTGGTAATTCTGATTGCGGCTTATAAGATATTCAGATATTTTAAATTAACGGGCGCTTCTCTTTACATTCCGCTGCTTTTGGTTAGCTTTCATCCCGCCTTTACATTATTTTCCGGCAGCGTTAATAACGACGTTTTGGCAACTGCTTTCACGGTGTGTAGCCTGCTGTTTACTTTGGAATGGTATGAAACTAAGAGCTGGCCAGCGGCTGTGAAGACCGCTCTGTGCATAGGTTTGGGTATGATGGCCAAGCTTTCAGCGGCTGTGATATTTCCGCTTTCTGCTGGCTTTATGCTGACTTGTATTAATAAAGAGAATGGCTCTAAAGTACTTAAGCAGGTTGGTACTTTGGGAGCTGTCGCTTTGCCGCTGGGCCTGTGGTATCAGATCAGGAGTTATTTAAAATGGGGATTGCCCCTAAACTATGTCCAGGAGATGAGCACCTCCAATAAACAGTACTTGGGGCAGGGCAACTTTTTAGAGAGGCTTACTGACTTTTCCGGCTTAAGCAGCGTCTATGAACTGTTTGCCAAAAGGCTGAAGGATGGCAGTATAACGGGCGTTAATGAGACGAATCCTATCTTGGCAGCGCTGAAAAATTCTCTCTTTGGAGAGTCTATCGGGCCCAATAGCCTGACTATAGATTTTGTTCACAACATTTCCTTGATGTTTTTTTGGGTAAATGCTGCCCTGGCCGTTTTGGCTTTTCTAGCCATGATTTACGTCTGCTGTAAAAAGTGTGACGTACCCTATAGGCTTAAGCTCCTGTTCGCGGGGTTTTATGGTCTGTTAGTGGCTAGTTTTTTAAAGATGGCCTATGATTACCCGTTTGTCTGCACGATGAATTTTAGGTATATCACTCCTATAGTGATCGTCAGCGCCCTGTTTATGGGGCTGTTTTTGCAGGCTTTTCAGGATAACAAAAAAGATAACAAATTGTTAGGGAAAACGTTCAGCCGTATAGTGGGCGTTTTGGCAGTGCTATTTGCCGTCTGTTCCCTTACGGTATATTTAAGTCTAAAGATCTGAGGCGCAGAGAGCGTATCAGCGTTTTCACCAAAACCGCTCAGGGAGCTGTTAACTATAATGGTTAACTACAGCGGTTGATTACAGCGGTTAGCTAAGAGAGTATATTCCAATATTAAAATGAAGCAAGCAACAAGCGCGACTGTTCTAAAACTCACTTTACCCTCAGTATTAACGGTTATATTTATGCTGGCGGTTTTTGCAGCCAATGGAATGTATCCGTTTGGCGACATCAGTATAGCCTGGTCGGATGGCATAGGGCAGGTAGTCCCTATGTTGGCTGTTTTTAAGGATGTTTTAGACGGCCAGTCGTCGCTGTTTTTAAATTTTCAAATTTCCGGAGGGGCTAACTTTTACGGAATATTTTTGTTCTTTTTAGCCAGCCCGTTTAGTTTGCTGGTCAAATTAGTGGATAAGGGCAATTTGCCCGGTTTTTTTAATGTTTTAATCGCTTTGAAAATGGCAGCGGCAGCATTTACTGCAGCCTATTGCCTTACCTGTCTGCGCAAAAAGCTAGATATTTTCTGGGTTGTGCTTTTTAGCTTGACATATTCATTTTGCGGCTATGTCATGATGTATTATTTAATTATGATATGGCTGGATATGGCCTATTTGTTCCCTCTGCTCATAGTGGGTTTACATCGCCTGACGAAAGAGCGCCAGCCACTGCTGTTCATAGCCGTTTTAGCTGTCTCTTGTATGGTAAGCTATTACATAACTTATATGCTGGGTATTTTTATACTGCTTTATACGGGCGGTTATTTAATGCTGAATTACCGGGAAAAAGACTGTTCCCGTGTCTGCCGGCAAATTCTGCTAAGCTCTCTCTTGGCCTTTTTGCTTTCGGCAGTCTTTTGGCTTCCCTCGTTTATGCAGTACCAAACCTCGGCCCGCGGGGAAAAGACTATTGTCCAGACCATAGCCAGCAAGAAGCTGTTCTTGCACCGTTATGAGACTTCTCTGCCTCTGCTGCTGGCTCAGGCTCTGCCTTGGGTCTTGATTCTGAGGGGCCTTATCTCCAGACGCCAGCGCAGCCAAGAGCATAATCTTTATTTGCTGCTCCTAGCCCTCACCCTTATTCCTTTTGTGGTCGAGCCAATTAATCTGCTGTGGCACACGGGCAACTACATGTGTTTCCCTTGCCGTTTTTCTTTCATAACTATCTTTTTGGCTTTGCTCTGCTCTGCCTATACTGTCGAGGAAGAAGCAATAAAAGAACAAGAATCCGGAAAGCTGGCAGCGTATGGCAGTATTGTTTTAGGGCTGCTTTTGCTAGGTGGCGGGGCTTGGGGCATTGCCTCTGTTCTGAATAGCAATATCTCTGCGATCGGCAAGTATGTGGCCACCCTGTGGGCTGACGCTCAGTCTATCAAATATCTGAGCTGCTTTTTTCTCACGATCTTTACTCTTTACAGCTTAGCTTATTGGGCCTATTGGAGAAGATTATTTTCCAAAAATGTACTCTTTGTCTTTTTGGGCTGCATATTCTGCTTGGAACTTCTGGTCAACAGCGATGTTTATTTCGTTCACTGCGCCAGGATCCATGAAAAATCTAACAGGGCCAAGGTAGCAGCTTACGATCTGTGCCGCCGGATCGAGGACAGCGAGTTTTATAGAGTTAAATCGCGTCAGTCATTTCATTCCGCTAACTGCATAGGTTCGTTGGGATATAATTCCCTTGCCAGTTATACCTCTTTAAATGACCACGAGTATATGAAGGTTATGAAGAGATTCGGTTATTCTGGTGCCTGGATGGGGACCTCTTCTTATGGAGGCACGGAACTGACCGATGCGCTGCTGAGCGTAAAGTATGAAATCAACGGGAAAGGCCAAGAAAAAAGGGAGATTTACAGCTCTGCTGCTGGCTCGATTGTAAGCCTGCCTTATAGCCTGCCTATGGGGGTATTTCTTAAAAAAGGCGCTTTAGAGAAGGCAGAATACCTGCCTGAGAAGCTCGAACGCGCAGATATACAGAGTTTTTTAAGCCAGCATGTTGTAGGCGAGGATATTGTCCAGAGGTATCGGCCTAAGCAGGCCATAAAGAAGAGCCAAGGCTTTTATAATATTAAAAAGGGAACCCGCGCTGAGTATGATGTAAGAGTAAACGAGGAAACTTCTCTTTATTTGGATATGTTCGACCGCTTTAGCACCAGATTGAGCAATCCCTTATATGAAGCTGCTGAAATAAGGGTAAACGGAAAGAAGCTCCGCGACAAGTACCCCAATAAAAAGCATAACGGCTTGCTTTATTTGGGAACTTACGAAGATACATCAGTGAAAGTCAGCCTGCGTTTTAAAAAGAAGGTTAAGTGCAGGTCCTTTGGGCTTTTTGGTCTAGAGGTGGGCAAGCTGAAGGAGTATTGCCGGAATGCTCAGGGCGCTGATCTGCACGTGCAGGGCAGCGGTTTATCTGGCAGGTGCAGCACGCCGGAAGACTGTTCGCTTTTTGTCAGCGTGCCCTACAGCGATAGCTTTACAATTAAAGTCAATGGGGAAAAGACAGATTATAAACGCGCTTTTGCTGATTTTCTGGTCTTTGATCTGCCCAAAGGAGAGAATGAAATAAGTATTGAGTTCATCCCCAAAGGCCTGAAGCTGGGAGGGGTTATATCCTGTTTAGGCCTGCTGCTGAGTGTATGTTATATTAAGCTGTCGCTGCGGCTAGAAAATATGCTGGGGGATGATAAGGCGACGAAAATTATAACGGCAGCTATTTGTTCTGTGGCAGTCTTAGGCGTTTACGTCTTGCCGGTATTGGTAAAAGTTTTTAAGTAGAATGCTAGTAAGCGTCAGATATAGGCTTGGTGCTAACTAGCAACTATTGAATATGCTTTAACACATGTAAAGTTAAGGGCCGCAGGAAGGCCAGACACTATTATAGCAGGGAACCTTCCGCTATTTGTTTAAATTAGTGGTTAAAATTGATAGTTTATTAAATACAACGCGCGAGGCGTGAGGTGGGCTATGGTCGGCTTTTTGGAATTGCCTGAATGGTTTGGGGACGAACTCGATCCCGAAAACCAGTTTTTGATCGGAGGCGGCGATGATTCCGCCATGTTAATTCGTGAGGCATCGGCAGGCGTACAGCGCTATTCAGCCCGCTTAAATCGCGATTTCAATCAGTTCAGCTGCTTTGATACCCAAGACGTCAATGAATATGTCAAAATTCTCTTGGGCGATACGACTTTAGAGTTTTCTCTGCCGGTAATTTACATAGGTGCGGGCCTAATCGCTCCCAATAGCACCCGCCCTCTGGTCGATGCCTATGAGCTGGGCACGGTCCCGCCGCAGCAGACGGTGTGGTATGTCGGTGCCCGCGGCTATAACCAAATGGAGCGCGATTGGGCGCGCAATCACCAGCGCCTGCTGCCGGGGTTTGAAGTGCCCATTGACGTGGCTTTGCACACGGCTTTGGCAGAATTGGACGGTCAGCCCTTCCACTTAATGGTCAATATAGATGTCATCGATCCCGTATGGGCCCCTGCAGTGAAGCATCCCGTGGGTTTGGGTTTGGCCCCGCGGGAACTTTGGGAAGCCTTAGACGCTCTTAAGGGGGCTCCCATTGAGCTTTTGCAGATTTGCGGCATCGATCATAAACACAGCAGCCCGCTGGATACGGCCCGTCTCACCGCGGAATTGGCCCGCGATATAGCCTTGCTGGCCTGGGGTCAGGAGGGACTGTAATTTTGAAGAAAAACATGCCATACTGCACTGCGTCTCAGAAAGCGCTGATCGCTGCGCTGGAGCAGCGCATCCTCGTTCTGGATGGGGCCACGGGCACTTTGCTGCAGCGGCAGAATTTGCAGGAAGAAGATTATCGCGGCGAGCGCTTTGCCGATCATCCCATTCCCTTAAAAGGCAATAACGATATTCTTTCTCTGACGAAGCCGAAAGCTTTGGAACTGGTGCATCGTCAGTATTTAGAGGCGGGCGCTGACATTATCGAAACCAATAGCTTTTGCTCCAATACGCTGGGACAGGCCGATTACGGTACGGAGGCCTATTGCCGCGAAATGGCCGCGGCCGCGGCCAGCATTGCTAAACGGGTCGCTGGGGAATATACCCGCGCCAATCCCGCCAAACCGCGCTGGGTCTTCGGCTCTGTCGGCCCCACCAACAAGACGCTTTCTATGTCTCCCAAAGTTGATGATGCCGCTTACCGCGCCGTGGACTTTGATACCATGGCGGCAGCTTATTATGAGCAGATATGCGGGCTGCTCGATGGGGGCGTGGACGCGTTGCTCTTGGAAACCGCCTTCGATACCCTCAATCTCAAGGCAGCTATTTATGCTGCGGAAAGCTGTTTTGAGGAGCGCGGCGCGAAAACCCCTATCGTCATTTCCGCTACTATTGCGGAAAAATCGGGGCGCACGCTGTGTGGGCAGACCATCGAAACGCTGTACGCTTCGGTGCGGCACTGCCGGCCTCTGGCTATAGGCCTTAATTGCGCTTTGGGCGCGGAGCAGATGATCCCCCATATCGAAAAACTGGCGAGTCTGGCATCCTGCTATATCAGCTGCTATCCCAATGCCGGCTTGCCTAATGCTCTGGGAGGCTATGACGAAACCCCGCAGCACATGGGCGAGATCATCGGGCAGCTGGCCCGCGCTGGAATGGTCAATATCGTAGGCGGCTGCTGCGGAACTACTCCAGAATTTATCAGCGCTATTGCAGCAGCGGTAGAGGGAATTGAGCCGCGCCGCCCTCAGCCGGATAAAGGCTATATGCACCTGGCCGGGCTGGAGGATTATTTAATTACCCCGGAGACTGGCTTTTCCATTATAGGGGAACGCACTAATCTTTACGGTTCCGCCAAATTTGCTAGGCTGATCCGCTCCGGCGATTTTGAGGGCGCTTTGGCGGTGGCCCGCCAGCAGGTGGAAAACGGAGCGAATCTCATCGACATCAACCTTGACGATGCTCTGATGGATAACGTGGCCAATATGACCAAGTTTTTGCGTCTGCTGACTACAGAACCCGAAATTGCCAAGGTTCCGGTGGTGCTGGACAGCTCGCATTGGGAGGTTATCGAAGCTGGGCTAAAAAACTTGCCGGGACGCTCTTTAGTCAATTCCATCTCTCTCAAAGAGGGACCTGAGGAGTTTAAGCGCCGGGCTGAGTATATCCGCCGCATGGGCGCTGTGCCTGTGGTCATGTGCTTTGATGAGCAGGGCCAGGGCGATACCTTAGAACGCAAAATGTCTATATGCACCCGCGCCTATCATATACTGGCGGACGAGCTGGGCTTTGGCCCTGGGGAACTGGTGTTTGACCCGGCGGTTTTAACTGTGGCCACTGGCATCGACGCTCATGCCAATTTCGGCAAAGATTTTATCGAAGCGGTGCGGCGCATTAAGCGGGAATTGCCCGGCTCCTTAGTGCTGGGCGGCATCAGCAATGTCTCCTTTGCCCTGCGCGGCAATAACGCGGTGCGTGAAGCTATCAATTCCGCATTTTTGTATCATGCTATCGCGGCCGGCCTGGATATGGGCATCGTCAACGCGGGTATGGTAGCCGTGTATCAGGATATTCCCGCCGAGCTGCTGAAAGCCGTGGAAGATGTAATTTTTAACCGCAGCCCTGAAGCGACCGACCGCCTGCTGGCGCTGGCGGAAAAATATCGGCGCGAGCCTGGGCAGGCGGCAGAGGCCAGCGCTGCCCAATGGCGTCAGTCAGACTGCGGCGAACGCCTGCAGTATGCTATGGTTCACGGTATTACCGATTACCTGCAGGCCGATCTTGAAGAGATGCTGGCCCTTCAGCCCAATCCTCTGCGCATTATTGACGGTCCCCTGATGCAGGGTATGAATAAGGTGGGGCAGATGTTTGGGGCGGGGCAGATGTTTTTGCCCCAAGTGGTGCGCAGTGCCCGGGTCATGAACAGCGCCGTGGCTATTTTGAAACCGCATCTGGAAGATTTTCGCCGCCAGCACAGCCAGGAAAGCGCTGAAGCGCCTTCGCGGGGAAAAATCGTTTTGGCCACGGTCAAGGGCGACGTGCACGATATCGGCAAGAATATCGTTTCGGTCATTCTCAGCTGCAGCGGTTTTGAAGTCATAGACCTGGGTGTTATGGTCCCTAAAGAGGAGATTGTCGCCCAAGCTCAGAACGGCGGTGCCCAGGCAGTGGGGCTGTCCTCGCTGATTACGCCATCTTTGGAAGAAATGGTAAAAGTTGCTGAAGCTTTGGAAAGCGCTGGTCTGCATTTACCTTTGGTAGTAGGCGGAGCTGCGGCCAGCAAAGCTCATGCGGCTCTGCGGATACTGCCGGTTTACAGCGGTCCGGTAGTGCATGTCGGCGACGCCGCCGCTGCCCCTGAAGTCTTTGGGCGGTTGTTCGGCGCTGAAAGCGGCAGCTATGCCCGCGAGGTGCGGGAAGAGTATCTGCGCTTGGCTCAGCGCCAGGAGGATAAGCGCAGCGGGCAGGAGCTGTGGAGTTTAGCCGAAGCCAGAGAGCACGCTCCTAAAATTGAGCGCTCTGCGGATTCGCTCTTGAAAGTTCCATTTTTAGGAATTCAAAAAGCTCCTTGGCCGGGCTGGCGGGCACTGTGGCCCTATCTGAACTGGACGCAGTTTTTTACGGTCTGGGGCATCAAGGGCGCTTATCCCGATGTCTTGCAGCGCCCGGAGACATCCCAGGAAGCCGCTAAAGTGCTGCAGGCCGCTCAGGACATGCTGCAGCGCATCGCTGATGGGGAACTGCTGCAGGCGCGCGGAGTGTGGCGTTTTATGTCTGCTAACAGCGCGGGCGACGATATTGAACTTTATGCCGATGCTGAGAAGCGGGACCTTGCCGCGGTGCTGCCCACTCTGCGCCAGCAGAGCCGCAGTCTCTCTGAATGCTGGGCTTTGGCCGATTTTGTCGCGCCCAAAAGCGCCGGGCAAGCCGATTGTCTGGGCCTGTTTGCCCTAACGACGGGTATCGGCTTGGCGGAAACATGCCAGAGCTTTAGGGAAGCTGGCGATGATTACAGTGCTATTATGCTGCACAATTTGGCGGATCGCCTCTGTGAAGCCTGGGCTGAATATATGCACCGTCAGGCCCGTCTGCTGTGGCAGCTGGAACCCGAAGATGCGTATGCGCCGGAAGACTGCTGGGCTGGGAAATACGTGGGCATCCGCCCGGCACCTGGGTATGCGGCCTGTCCCGATCATTCGCTGAAATTCTTTATCTGGGAGCAGCTGCAGGTGGAGCAAAACTGTGGGATGACTTTAACGGAAACTGCGGCTATGCAGCCTTCCAGCTCGGTATGTGGCTTTATTTTTGGCCATCCGCAGGCGCATTATTTTAAAGCCGCGCCTCTGGGAGAAGATCAGCTGCGCGATTATGCCGGGCGCCGCCAGCAGACGTATGAGCAGCTGGTCAGGTGGCTGGCTGTTTAACCGTATATGGTCTGAAGCCGTTTACATATTGGGCAGTCCCGTTAAGTTAGCGATTAGCTAACTTGCGAACTATCTGACTCCCCCTAAAGGATGGGAGGGGGAGAAGTCGCTTGCGACAGAGGGGGTGCCCAAGACTGTTGGGGAATCGAGGTTTAGCTTATGTTATAGGCTAGCTTGTACCCGGGCATAAACGTGGCGATAGTTGTATATGAGTCAACATTGCCAATGTCATTGAGTCTTAACTAAATGACATTGACATATTGGGATAACTTTTGGGAGTTTTGGGAGGATAGTAAGTAATGGACCTTAGCAAACTAGAGCGCATGTACCCCTTTAAGTTAGACCCATTTCAGATAGAGGCGATAGAGAGCATAGAAGATGGGCAGAGCGTGATCGTCTGCGCCCCCACGGGGTCGGGCAAGACCGTGGTGGCGGAATATGCGGTGCGCCGCGCTTTGGCGCGGGGAAGGCGCTGTTTTTATACCACGCCGCTGAAAGCTCTGTCCAATCAGAAATTTGGCGATTTGCGCCGTCAGCTGGGCGATGAGCAGGTGGGGCTACTGACCGGAGACATTTCGGTCAACCGCAATGCTTCGGTGGTGGTCATGACTACCGAGGTGTACCGCAATATGCTCTATGGCACTATTTTAGGCGATGTGCGCACTAATCTGGATATGGTCGATTCGGTGATTATCGACGAGTGTCACTATATGAACGACCCCGATCGCGGTACGGTGTGGGAAGAGCTGGTCATTTATTCTCCCCAAAGTGTGCAGCTGGTAGCCCTTTCGGCTACCGTGGCCAATGCTGAAGCGCTGACCGCCTGGTTTGAAAAGGTACACGGTCCCACTCATTTGGTGCGTTCCGAGCACCGTTCCGTGCCTCTGAGTTTCTATTACTATTATGAAGGTACTCTCTACGATTTGCTTAACCGCAAGCGCAAACTCAATCCCCAGCTGCGCAGCATAGTCGAAAACGCTAACAAAAAGCGCGAACGCCTGTCCCGCGAGGAGAGACGGGAACGCCGTGAAGCCAAGCGGGCCGCTTATTTCCCGGAGAAGATCGTGCGGGCGATGGAAAAAGAAAAAATGCTGCCGGCTATATTTTTCCTCTTCTCGCGCAAACGCTGCGATGAAGCTGTGCAGTTTTCGGAAAAGGCGGTCACGCTTACTCTCGAGGAAAAGGAACGGCTTAACCGCGCTATTGACGAGGCCTTGGACGAACACCCTTCGCTGCAGGACAACCCGCATCTGAAGTATTTGCGCCAGGGTATAGCAGCTCACCATGCCGGGCTGCTGCCTATGTGGAAAATGTTAGTAGAAAACCTTTTTCAGCAGGGGCTGATTAAGGTAGTCTATGCTACGGAAACTTTGGCAGCGGGTATCAATATGCCGGCCCGCTCTACGGTTATCTCGGCTATTGCTAAGTTCTCAGATGAAGGATTGCGTCCCATGACCGCCAGCGAGTTTCTGCAGATGTCTGGGCGTGCCGGGCGCAGAGGCATGGACGAGAGGGGCAACGTGGTCGTGGTCTGCCATCCCAACGAACCGGTGGAGCAGGCCGCTGAACTGGCTGCCGCCCCAGCCGATCCTTTGGTGAGTCATTTTACGCCGGGTTACGGCATGGTGCTCAATCTGCTGCAGCGCCATACCATGGAAGAATCCAAAGAGCTGATCGAGCGTTCCTTTGGGCAGTTTGTGGCCGATACCTGCCAAATGGACTGGCAGGAACAGATAAGGGCTATAGATGCGCAGATAGAAGCGCGCGCTTCCAACTGTTTGGGAGGCCCCGGCGGCCAGACCGGCGATGTGGCCAAATGGAAAGAGCTGGGCAAAAAAGCCTCTAATCTTGGGCAGAAATACAGTACCTGCCGCCGGGCTTTAGCGGCTAATGCCTTACCTGGTTACAAAGAAGCAGCTGAGGCTGCTCACGAGGAGGTCCGGGCCGCTAAAGCGGAATTGGCCGCTTATCCCTGTTCCAGCTGTGAGCACCGCGTCGAATGCCAGGAGTGGCTGCGCGAGAGGCAAAAGCTGACCGTGCGGCGCAAAGAACTGCAGAATCAGCTGAAATTGGCGCAGACCTCTTATTGGGAGCAGTTCCAGAATTTAGTTAAAGTGCTGCAGCGGGTGGGATACGTAGATAAATCCTATCACGTGCTGGAAGAGGGCCTGATGGCCTCCAGCTTGCGGGCCACCAATATTCTCTTCTTAAATGAAGTGGCCTTGTCGGGAGTTTTGGAGACCTTGGAACCCGTGGAAGTAGCTGGGGTGATTTCGGCCTTGGTCTTGGGAGATTCTCGCTCTTTGCCGGAATATGCTATGCGCCCCTCTTATGATGCTGACGAAGTGATCGAAGCTGTATGCAGTATCGCTGATAAGGTCGAAGAGCTGCAGAAAATGTTTAACGTAACTGCTCCGGTCTTGGTCAATTCCACTTACGCAGGTTTGGTGGAATATTGGTGCCGTGGGGCTTACTGGGAGGAAATGCGCGATTATTTGGGCTGGGAAGAAGGCGATATGATGCGTTTGCTGCGCCGCACGCTCGATGTGTTGCAGCAGTTTGTGCACGCTCCAGGAATGCCCAAGGTTATCGTAGAGCGCTGCCAGGGGGCGATCGAATGCTTAGATCGCGACGAAGTGCGGGAAGCAGCTATGTGGAGCGAATAAATAGCGTATCTCGCTGAGTGCTGCCAAGAGGCCATTATTAAGGAAACGCTGAATAGCTGAGTGTTTCCTTAATAATGGCCTTATATAATATGTAGGATATTGACTGGCGACTATTGAAATTCACACAGTTAATGCCGTTTGTTTATTTCGGCATGATTTCGCGCGGATGGTTTGCTAATGCTTGTAACAATGGGCTCAATTGAATGTACGCGGCGAACGCGTGGTTGGCGTTTATTCCAGATTGTGCTGTCTGTAGCGCTGCTGTTAGGAATAGGCATGGCGGTACAGCCCGTATATGCTGCTCCCTCTCAGAAAACTGGAGCGGCTGCAAAGGCTGCTAATCCTGAAGCGAGAAATAAAGCCAAAAAGTTTTTACAGCAGGCTGCCCAGCTGCGCGCAAAAGGCAAAAATATCGATGCTGAATTGATTTTGCAGAAAGCCAGGCAGGCCGATCCTAGCTGGCCAGAAGTCTATGTCGCTAGCGCTAAATGCTATGAGGCTTTAAGAAACTATGATATGGCTGTGGACAACTGGAAAAAAGTCACGGCCATTGCTCCCAATAAAATCGAATATCAGCGCTCTTTGGCGCATGCTGCCACTAAAGCTTTTAATAATGATGTAGCCGAAGCTGCCTGGAAAGAAGTAGCCAAGATCAATCCTCAGGATTTGGAAGCTCACAATATGCTGGCCAGCATCTATCTGGAGAAAAACCAATATGATGAGGCGGCACGGTGCAATCACGATGCTCTCGATATCAATGGTGATGATGCGCAGGCTAACTACATTAAAGCGCTGTTAGCTATTCATCAGCAAGACTATGCTGAAGCTAAAAAAGACCTCGACAAACTGATGGCCAAACTGCCCCCGAATCACCCTCTGCGCAGTAAATGTGCCGATAGCTTGCATGATGTTAAGCTAGGGCAGGAGAAACAGTATAAAACGTGGGCTATATATGCAGGTATTCCTGCGCTGGCAGTGATCTTGGGTCTTATTGTGTGCTTTATCCCCAAGCGCAAAGCTGCGCCCCCCGATCCGGTCATCGATTTAGATACGGCTTCTGAAGATACTGTCTGCCGCTATATACTGCGCTATTGCAGCCAGCTTTTTGAGCTTCCGCGCGGTTTTTGCTGGAGTATGAGTTTTGATGGCCGCCGCCTAGTATTGCAGATGTCGCAGCTTATTGGGGAAACTTCAGGCGTAGCCCAAATAGGTATTAATGGAGAATTTTTGGATAAATGGTTAAAGGCCCGCGGGACCGCGCCGTTTTTGTATGAAGCGGAACTCGACGATGTTAATTTTAAGCAGGCTTTTGACTTTTTAATTAAGGAAATCAATGATATTCGCATTGATGTGGGCATTCCAATTGTGCGCGAAGGCAAGCTGATGGCCTTTGCGCTGCTGGGAGGAAGCCGCAGTACGCGCAAAGACAAAGTGTGCCGCCGTTTTAACAATTACGCCGAGCGCGTTCAGGGGCTGGCCGAAAAGTCTGGCCTAGCTTTGGAGCGCATTATGCAGCGCGACAGCCGGGTTAAAGATATTAAAACGGGCATGTGGAACCGCGAATATTATGAAAAGTCTTTCGGCGATCTTTTGCGCGGCTGCCATGTGGCCAACATTCCCATGAGCGTATTTATGATGCGCATGGATCAGCTTCCGGAATTTCTAGAGAACAAGCAGTCTGATGAAACTGCCGAGGTGCTGTATAATGTGGGCCAGTTAGTGGTCAGGGGCATAAACGGCGAGATGAATGTTGACTTATGCCATCTTGATAACGGTGTTTTTGTGCTTTTAGCCCCAGAGCGGGACGCTAAAGAGGCCGAGCGCTTGGCTAATACTTTGAAAAACTGCTTTGACAAAACCAATCTCTTAGGGCCAGATATTCGCACAACAGGCAGTGTGGCTTATTGTGTGGTCCCCGATGATGGCAACGATCCTGTTCTGCTGCGTTCGATGCTGTCCAAAACTTTCCACGACTTGTCTTATAACGGCGGCAATGGCTGCAAGCGCGTCACCAAGATCAGCGATGAAGCTCCTAAGGAGGAGGAAGCTCCTCCCCAGGAAGAGCTCATTATTAGAAGAACCCGCCGCCCTGGCGACAACAGCAAGCCGACGACGTATCAGCCTTTCGGCAAAGCCCGCATTACCAGTAATGCTGATATCGCTGACTTACCTGACAATTCCGCTCCCATCCAGCTCGCTAAAGACGGGGGCAGCAACGTCGTCAGCTTGGGGACGGTTGTGCCCGTGCTGGTGGCTGATGAGACTAAAGCTGCCGCTGATGACAGTAAATTACAGCTTAACGTTAAGGGCAATATTGCGTCTGCTTCGCCTAAGCCAGAGCTGGCAAAAGCTTCAGCTGATCCCGGTGCTGAAGGCAACGTAAAGCTCTTGGCTATGCTGGAAAAGAAAGAAACGCCTGCTGGCTCTCCGCAAGCGGCTAAGCCTGAGGAGAAAAACGATGAAGGTATCGATTACAAATTGGATTTGCAGTTTGACGATGATGGTGTGGAAGTCGAGACTCAATGCTGTTCGCAGGAAGTGTTTGAAGAGCTTATAGGCTTTGAACTGGAGCAGGCTCTGGAAAATCAGGAAAACTGTGCTCTCGTCTATTTGCACATCGTCAATTTAGAAGATATTCGTGCAACGGGGCGCACTAATTATATGAAGCTGCGCCGCGAATTAGCTTCTCTGATGCGCGCTTTCCTGCGCGAAGACATAGACATACCTGGTCTCGTCGGTGAAGATGATTTTGCGGTATTTATGACGGGTTCGGCTAAAGATGCGGCGGCCAGTCTGGCAGATCGCCTCAATCTGACCTCGCCTAATCTGGATGCTGGCGGCTATAATATGGTACCGTCTTTGGGCGTAGCGGTGATAAAGAGCGGAGAAAACATTACTGCTCAGGAGCTGATAGCCCGCGCTAAAGCTTTAGCTAATGGTCAGGGCATTCACTACGAAGAATAGCATAGTTTGACTGAACGTTTATAGAGTATATGACCGACGAGGCAAAAGAAACTGCTGCTGAAAACTGCCCTAAACTGCGCGTGGTGTTTGGGGGCATGGATGGCCGTTTTTCGACAGTGCCGCTGCGTTATTTAGCTGCTAAACACCAGCTGGTGGGCATTGTGCATACGGCTCCCCGCCGGCAGCCGCGTGGCTTGCTGATGAACTATCTGCGCGGTACGCCCGGAGCTGGAAATTTGCAGAGATTTGCCGAACATTACGGCTGTCAGTATTTGTCGATTGGCAATATGTACGGCGTGGAGCTTGTGCAGTTCTTGGATTATTTGCGCCCGGATATTTTTTGCCTCAGCAATTTTTCGGTCATTTTGCCGCCAACCATTTATGAGATACCGAAATATGGCACTATCAATCTGCATCTGTCCAAGCTGCCGCAGTATCGCGGTCCTATGCCTTGGCTGTGGATGTTTTACGATGGGGCTGAACAGGGTGGCATAACTGTACATCAGCTCGATGACGGCGAGGACAGCGGGCCTATTCTCAAACAAGAAGACTTTGCTATTCCTGTAAATGTGACCGCTAGCGAATTAGCGGATGCTGTGCTGCCCCAGGGAGCGCGTCTGCTGACTGAAGCGGTAGATGATATAGCTAAGGGTATCGCTAATCCTCAGCCGCAGGCTTCCAAAGAAGGTACTCGCCGTGCCCGTTTTTTAAAACCGCATGAGAATCTCATAGATTGGGAAAACTGGGGCTGTGAGCGCGTAGGAGCATTTTTGCGCGGTGCTTCGATTTGGTATGAGGCTTTTCCGCCACTGCCGGGATTTTGGCGCGAATATCTGCCTGGCGAAACTGGCGCTGTCAAAGGAAAACCTGGCCAGCTGGTGTGGCGTCCAGGGGGTGGCTGGGTTGTCTGCAAAGATGGGCGAGTGCCTGTGCGCCTGCATCCCAGCTATGAGGAATTGGGGCGCTTGCTGTTCCCTCCCGCTTTGGTGGCGGCGCTTTATTATTTGTTATAAGTAAGGTCTCTATTTTCGAGCCGTGTGCAGCAGCGCTTCTTCCAGGCGTAGTAGCCAGAACTTGCCTATACTATTTTAATGCCAATAGGTGTGCAGCATGTTGTCGGATTCGTCGCCCGCAAAGATGCGCACCTGAGTGCCAATAGACACGCGGTCATAAAGGTCTTCAATATCTACTAAGCGCATGCGCATACAGCCGTGAGAAGCCCGGGTTCCGACAGTATCGGGGTAAGGCGTGCCATGGAAGCCTATTGAGCCAATATCTAGGCCTATCCAGCGGGTGCCGAGAGGATTATCAGGACCGGGTTCGATAACTTTGGCGTCTTTAGCCCATTCTGAGTTGGGGGGCAGCCAGGTGGGGTCTTTAACCATATCAGCTATGTAGAACCATCCTGTCGGCGTGGGGTGTTCTTCGACACCAATGCAGATGGGATATGTGTAGATTTTTTCGTCTTCAGTTATGAGCTTTACTTCATATTGGGAAAGGTTAACGTAGAGGCGTTTGTCGATGGCACCATAGACCATGGGGCCGCAAACTCCGTCCTGAGCCACGCCGATATGGCGCTGCAGCGCGATAACTGCTTCTTTAGTGGCTTCATCGTACAGCCCTTCGCTGTATGTTCCCTCTAGATAGCCGCGTTGGGCCAAGCGTTTCTGCAGCTCTTCCACATCTTCGCCCGTAGCTCCTAAATATAAGGTAGCTTCGCCAAACTTATCGCTGCTGTTGACGTTGAATTTTACAATGCGCTTATTGGCTATGCCCATACCGTTGACGCTGGTTACCGATAAGCTGTGCTCTCCGTCGTACAGTTTATTGAGCGGGATCGTGTATTGGGTACTGCGTCCTTTGGCACCGGGAATAAGCGGTTTGCCCTTTACCGCTAAGGCCTTGACGGTAGTTTTGGTTAAGGGCTGATGGGTGGGAGTGGGGGAAGGCTGCGGTGCGATCGGGGAAGCAGCGGGCTGATCTTCCATAGTCGCGGTGGCCTGATTCTCATCATCTCTAGTGCCGATGGGGGCGTTATTGACTTCTGAAGCCGGGTTGTTCGTATCAGCAGGGTCATCGGGCATGGTCTCGCTAATTTCGCTGGGTTCTCCCTGAGTCTGCACAAAACTGGCACCGTCAATGCTCGTCGCCGCGTCTTCAGGGATGGCATCTAAAGGTGTGCTTTCCAGGTTCTGCGGTTCGGGGGAAGAATCTGCATTTTGCTGGGCCTCCGCTTCCTCCTCTTCTTCCTGAGCCTCTTTGCTGGCAGGAACTTCCAAATGCTGAGGCTTTTTGCCGTCCAAAACGTAAGACGTCGATTTTATGCCGCTGTCGAGGTCTTTAACGGTTAGATTGAGTACTAAGTTGCGCTCGGAAAAAATTGTGCCGGTCTTCTTGGGAGAAGCCTGTTCGCTGCCATCGAGAGAACTAATCAAAGGCTCGATGACTGGCGGGGTAAGATCGCAAATAACTTGTCTTTCTCCGTTGATAGAATTGCCGGCGCGATCAGTGACTGCCCATTTTATAGTATTGAGGCCGTGCCCGATAGATAGAACGCATTTAAAATTGCCATCTTCTGGTATATCGTTCTGCACGGTTTGCTCATTGATTTTGATGGATAACCGGGAAAAAGGTTTGGTTTTTCCGTAAAAAGTTACGGAATTTTTGTTGGTGGTCAGTCCATCTTTGGGGCCAAGCAGATCGATAGAGGGAACTTCTGTATCAACGCTGAACGCCCAAGTCTCGCGGTAAGGCCCCGCGATTACGGTAATTGTGTGCTTGCCGTTTTTAAGCTTGGATAGCTTGGCGGTCAAAGTCCCCCACAGCCCTTGCCTTTTGAGGTCCAGCTCGTTCTTGTCTATGAGGGCCGTTATGGATTTTGAAGGGATGCCTCTATAGTGGATTACTACTTCAGGTTCTGTATCGCAGGTGTAAAATGCGCTCTTTTCATCGCCGGCCTGAATGCGCAAATGGGAGCCTATGTCCAGGCTGCTGACGCGAAATGTATAGAATTCATAACCTATAAACGCAAATAGTGTAGTGAACACTATAACAGCAATGATATTTACTATTCTGCGCAAGATACGGTATGACTTTTCTTCTTGGGCTGACAGTGGGTCGAGAGGAGCGCTCATTTTAATACTTCCCGTTTTTCTCTAGTTGGGTTCTAATACTAGGATAAAAGTATATGCTTTAACTAAGCTGCAATGGTTGGCGCGAATGCAAAAAATATAATCCGCTGTAGAATTTTAGATCTATCAGAATACCGTCTTGCTGCCGCTGCTGCAGCCAGGCGTCAATATCTTCTAAGGGGACTAAATGTACGGTGATCTTTTCGTTATCGACTCCGCCCCCCGCAGAAACTTTCGTGAGATTATAGGCGCGGAAGATATGGATTATTTCGTTGCTCATGCCGGCGCTGGCGGGACCGTAGGCCAGCAGTTCGAGGCGTTCAGCTTGGTAACCGGTTTCCTCTTCCAGTTCGCGGCTAGCGGCAGTTTCCAGGGATTCATTTTCCTGACCGGGAATATCGCCTACAAGTCCTGCGGGCCACTCGATGACATTACAGCCGACGGCAGGGCGGAACTGCTCTACGATTAAAGCTTTGCCGTTTATTTCTGCTACAATAGCTACAATAGCGCTGACATTTTTGCGCGCTGCGTATTCCCAGTGATTGTCATTTAAAAGCTGTAAATATTTGCCTTGCCCTATTATCTCTAATCTGTTCATAACCTTCCAACGTTCGGTCTGAATCTGAGTGTTCCTATGTCGCTGTGAGCAAAAATTGGCATTGCGGGATTGACAGCAAGGTAAGCGTCAAACTTAGTTTTGGCGCTTGCTGTTAGCTGATGAATATGCTTTAATATTGGCACATTATAACTCCCCCTAAAGGATGGCGGCAGCAGCGATTTGGCGGGAAAGCTTTTTGAGCCTCTGGGCTATACGGTCGAAACCGTCAGGACTATTCTGGATGAACGATTCCCGGAGTGGGGAGCATCTCCGTACATTAACCTTAAGCTGCGCGGTCAGGTGAGGCTGGCAGAACTCCTCAATCATTTATATGTGCTGATTCCTGTATTTGATAGACAGAAACATTATTATGTCAGCGAAGATGAGATTAAAAAATTGCTCGATCATGGAGCGGGCTGGCTGGCTTCACACCCGTGGCGCAATCTTATAGCCAAACGGTATTTTCATGGGGTTTTGCGTTATGCGCACAAAGCCATAGATAAACTGCTGGATGGTGAAAGCGCCGATGCTGTCAATCGCGAGGATCAGCTGACGGAACCGGGAGATAAAGAAATCCGCACTCCCCTGAATGAAGAACGTCTGGAAATCGTGAAGAATATGGTGCTGACCAGCGGCGCATCCAGCGTTATCGATTTGGGTTGCGGCGAAGGGCGTCTTACCGCGCTTTTGCTCAATGAGCAGCAGTTGCGCCGAGTGACCGCCTGTGACGTTTCGGTGCGCGTCTTGGAGAAAGCCGCTCAGCGTCTTCGTTTGGATAGAATGAATCCTCACCGGCGGCAGAAGCTGACTTTAATGCAAGCCTCGCTGACCTATAAAGATATGCGTTTGGCTGGGTATGACTGCGCTTGTGCGGTAGAAGTTATAGAGCATATCGAGCCGGGACGGCTGCCGGCTTTTGAGCGTGCAATATTCGAATTTGCCTCTCCGCTTACCGTTATTATTACCACTCCTAACAGCGAATACAACATCAATTACGATAATCTGCTGGAAGAAAAACACCGTCACAGCGATCATCGCTTTGAGTGGACACGGGCGGAATTCCGGGCTTGGACGGATCGTGTTTGCCAACATTTCGGCTACAGCTGTGAAATTCGCGGCATAGGCCCATTAGATGAGCGCTGCGGTACGCCTACGCAGATGGGAGTGTTCAAAAAGAATGGATAAATACGTAATAAATATTCCTGAAGTATGCGTAGTGGCTCTGATAGGAGCGACTTCCTCCGGAAAAAGCAGTTTTGCCAGCCGATATTTTAAACCCACGGAAATCCTGTCGTCAGATTATTTTCGGGCTGTGGTCTGCGATGATGAAGGCGATCAGAACTGTTCGGGAGATGCGTTTGATTTGCTTTATTACGCTGCCAATAAACGGCTGGATAATATGAAACTTACGGTCATTGACGCCACTAATGTTCAGGCGGCCGCGCGAAAGAAGATCATTGAATTGGCCAGAGCCCAAAATGTTCATGCAGTGGCTATAGTCTTGGATTTGCCTTTTGATATTCTGCGCGAGCGCAACCGGAGCCGTTCCAACCGCAACTATTCCGATCGGGTTATCAGCGGCCATTGCCGCGATCTCAAGCGCAGCCTTAAAAATCTTAAGCGCGAAGGTTTCCGCTTCGTATATGTGCTGAATTCTGCCGAACAGATCGATAATGCGGAAATAGTGCGCACTAAGCTGTGGAATGATAAACGCGACGAGTACGGCCCGTTTGATATTATTGGCGATATTCACGGCTGCAGTACCGAATTGCAGTGTCTGCTGGAGAAATTGGGATACCGCCGCGACGATAAAGGTGTTTATCGCCATGCCGAGGGGCGCAAGGCGGCATTCTTAGGGGATTTCTGCGATCGCGGTCCGGACAGCGCCGGCGTTCTGCGTATAGTGATGGATATGACCGCTGCCGGGCAGGCTTTAGCCGTGCCGGGAAATCACGATGTAAAACTGCTCAAATATCTGCGGGGACAGAAAGTCACCGTCTCTGAAGTTATGCAGCAGACTTTGACCGGCATTGAAGCCCAAGGAGAAGATTTTAAAGAGGAAACAGCTGCTTTTATCGATGGTTTGGTAAGCCATTATGTGCTCGATGACGGCAAATTGGCTATTGCCCATGCCGGCATAAAACAGGAGTATATCGGCCGCGCCTCGGCGCGGGTGCGCGAGTTCTGCCTGTACGGGGATACAACCGGTGAAACTGACGGCTTAGGCCTGCCTGTGCGCTTGGATTGGGCGGCGGATTATAGGGGACGGGCTACTGTGGTCTATGGCCATATAGCCGATAAAGAAATTAGGCAGCTGAACGGCACTGTGTGCATCGATACCGGATGCGTGTTCGGGGGACAGCTGACAGCTTACCGTTATCCCGAGCGCGAATTTGTCAGCGAGCCGGCCCGTCAGGAATATTTTGTTCCCGTAAAACCGCTGGGAGAAGACGGAACTGCTGACGCTGAAATGGGCGATATGCTGACAGTAGGTGATTTCCAGAGAAAACTTTATATTGGAACCGAACTGATTCAGGCTATAAATATAAACGAAGCCAACGCGGCAGCCGCTTTGGAAATGATGTCCCGTTTTGCGGCTGATCCGCATTGGCTGATTTACCTCCCACCTACGATGTCGCCCTGCGAAACCAGTAACCGGGACGATTATCTGGAATATCCCGAGCAGGCGTTAGCGTATTATCGCAAATGCGGGATAAACAAGGTTATCTGTGAACGCAAACATATGGGCTCTCGCGCTGTGGCCGTCCTGTGCCGTTCGGAAGATGCAGCGCGGAAACGCTTTGGTGTAGGCGATGGCTCGCGGGGTATAATCTATACCCGTACGGGCAGGCGTTTTTTCGAGAACCCCGCTTTGGAAAATGAATTATTATCGCGGCTGGATAAAGTTCTAACATCTTCCGGTTTCTGGGAAGATTTTAATACAGAATAGGTGTGTCTCGATACAGAGCTTATGCCCTGGTCGGCAAAAGCGCAGAGTTTGCTGAAAATGCAGTATGCCCCTGTTGGCTGCACTGGTCTCAGCAGTTTAGAGGCGGCAGTCGCAGCCTTGGAAAAAGTTTGCCAGAGGCGCAGTCTGTCATTTGATGTCGATGAGCTCGCTTCAGGACTATAGGGGACCGGAAGGTTTGAGACAGAGGGGGTGCGGGGCCGAGGGCCTCGGGAGGCCGATTCTATCGGGGCCGCGGGCCGATTTCACACCCGAGCCGCGCGACACTTGATTTGAGACAAACCTTCCGCTTTCCTTCCGCAAAACCGCAGCAAATTTCCAAAAACGAGCGCCCTTTTTCCAAACATCACCATGGCGCGGATCAGCGCGGGGCCGCTGCGATCCGGATCTCCCCGGCTGGCCGGCTGAAGCCCGCAATCACCGCGATCTCCGGCGTGTTTCAAGCCATAGCCGCCGCCCATTTAAAAGCGCGTTTAACGGACCTTAAACTGTCGTTGAACGCGCTTCTTTGTGTCTCAAACCAAATGTCGATTCAATTTTTGGGCACAATTTTGTAGAAAGCGGTTTAAATCCTTATTTATACGCTTTCTTTAGTTGTGTGTCGTTTGTTGACGATATAAACGTTATAAACGTTATAAACAACTATAACCTACGCCTCAGCTCAACAGCTATTCCCAGTATCCTTATCGGCAATGTCTCTATTTCGTTGTTTGAGTAAAACTTTGCTTGATACGCAGGATTAAGGGGTGAAAGCAGTATGCCGTCGTGTTCAATTGTAACTTTCTTAAATGTGGCATCATGGCTGTTTACCATAACAACACAGTTGTCACCGCTTTTGCATGTATTGGATTTGAGGCAAATTATTGTGTCGCCATCCTCAAATTTAGGTTCCATGGACTTACCACGCACTAAGAGGCCAAAATATTCTTTACCTCCTTTAGTCATAGCTAAGCTTATGTCTTCGTAACCAATGATATCCTCGACCATTTCCACAGGTACACCTGCTGGAATGTTGCCTAATACCGGTATTTTCACAAATAACGACGATTCCGGTTTGTCTAGTAAATAATTAGGGGTAACGCCAAATATATTGCATAGACGAAGAAGAACATCAATTGGCGGATTACGCTTACCCAGCTCATAATTAGACACATTAGCAGACGTAACCTTAAGCTGACTGGCTAAATCGCCTTGGGTCATGCCCGCAGATTTACGTAGCTGTGTTATGCGTTCTCCAATACCCATAATGGCTCTTTCAAGTAAACTTAAAGTTTCCCTTTGAAAATTAATTCAACGAAAAGTATTGCAATAAATAAACTTTTAGTTTAATATATAGAAAACTTATAGTTGAGTTACACCATGAAAACATTTAAAGAGCTAAGACTGGAGAAAGGTTTGACTTTGAGAGAGATCGCTAAAGACATTGGCGTGACTCCCGCTTTTGTCGGTCAAATCGAGTCAGGTAAAAAGAAAGGCTCTATAGAAACGATTATATCATTGGCTAAGTTGTTTAACTGTAGCATTGACGAGATGGCCGAGATTATTTTTTTGGCCAGTAAATCAACTAAAAGTTTAATGCGCAAGGAGACGAATAATGAACAATGAGTGCTACTTGCGTATGGCTTAGCGTTGTTGAAACCCAAGAGATATTAGATATATCACAGCCTGCGGTCTTATACCGCATCAATAAAGGCTTAGTTGACAGCAGAAAGGCGGATAATCCGGGAAGAGCCGGCAAGAAATACGAGATCGCCCTCGACAGCCTCCCTCAGGACGCCCAAGCCCGCTATTGGGCCCAGGTCCGTGCCCAACAAGAAGCCCTCAACCCCGGCAAGGCCGCCCGCGCCTTTCAGAAAGCCCAGGCCCAAGCCGAGGCCGCCGAAGCCCAAACCGTCGAGGCTAACGAGG
>JAUNIO010000047.1 GCA_030535355.1 bacterium
CCTTGCCGGGGTTGAGGGCTTCCTGCTGGGCGCGGACCTGGGCCCAATAGCGGTCTTGGGCTTCTTGGGGGAGGCTGTCCAGGGCGATCTCCCAAACAGGCCTACCTCCGTTAGGACTGTTCACTCGCTGAGAAGTATATTTTCCACTAAGCAAAGCTTTGTTAAATGCTTGCCTGCTTATCTCCAGCAACGGTAATGTGTCTTTAATGCTTAACCAAACCACTATGACGCCTCCCGATCCAGGAGGTCGTCAATGATCGACATAATTCTGCGAGAAATCAGCTTGCCAGAGATCACGCGAGACACCGCAGATACGCTAACGCCTGCAATCCTGGCAATGTCAACCAGTTTAATATTGCGACGCAAAAGCTCTATTCGTATTTGAACCGCATTGCGTTGCTTCTCGCTATTCATTGACCCTCTTCCTTGGTTCTGTTAAAATGAACAGGTTAATTTGTTAACCTAACAAAGATGTTATAACATATATGTTAGGTTTTTACAAGCATTTTTGTTATGAATGGGTTAATGTTTTGCAGGATCGGGTTAAAGATTTGAAGGAACGGCTAACATATTTGCGTGGATGCCTTGGAAAAACCCAGGACGAAATGGAAATAGAGCTCGGACTATCAAAAAACACATGGATAAGGTATGAAAGTGTCAATCAAAACAGCATTAAAAAGATACCGCTTGAGTTGGTGCAGAACATCATTACTACGTTCAAAATCAATCCAGATTGGCTTTTATTTGGTGAGGGTGATATATTTGGCACCAGCAGTTCTGCTAGTAAAGACAACATAAACAATAACATTAATGCTAGTAATTCTATCGCTATACCTCTTTACGATGGATATGTCAGTGCCGGTCCTGGTTGCGATTTGCCGGATTATGAATACTGTACACCTATCACAATCAATCGAGACTATTTATTAGAGCATTGTAAAACGCCGCCAAAACGACTATTTGCCGTTACGGTGCGCGGTGACTCGATGGAACCCACGTTAACAGAAGGGGATTTAGCTGTTGTAAATCCTGATGATATAGATGTTATCTCAGGAATCTACGTTATCTCATTTAACAATCAAGTGTTTGTTAAGCGTTTATTGGCAATGCCTAATGGTGTCCGTGTCATTAGCGATAATAATTTGTATCAGCCATTCGAAATACAGCCTAACGACGATGTTAAGGTGCTTGGAAAAGTCTTGTTAGTTGTCCATTATTTTACGACAACTAAACTTTGATTTTATAGGTTGCATCGGTTGCATCGGTTGCATCGGATCTGCTTATTGATAATTGCTCTATTGATGATATTTCGGGATTTAAACCACATCACGGAATCTGCCGTTCAAAAATTGAATCCTCATTTGGTTTGAGACAAAAAAAGCGCGTTCAACGGGAATTTAAGGTCCGTTAAACGCGCTTTTAAATAGGCGGCGGCGATGGTTTGAAAAACGCCGGAGATCGCGGTAACTGCGGGCTTCAGCCGGCCGGCCAGGGAGATCCGGATCGCAGCGGCCCCGCGCTGATCCGCGCCATGGTGATGTTTGGAAAAAGGGCGCTCGTTTTTGGAAATTTGCTGCGGTTTTGCGGAAGGAAAGCGGAAGGTTTGTCTCAAATCAAGTGTCGCGCGGCTCGGGTGTGAAATCGGCCCGCGGCCCCGATAGAATCGGCCTCCCGAGGCCCTCGGCCCCGCACCCCCTCTGTCTCAAACCTTCCGGTCCCCTATATCTGGTAAAAACTTTCCACTAGAGAACTTAAATAACTCACTACCACAATGAGTTTCAAACTCTTTGTTATTAGTACGATAATCACCAAACATCTCGACAAATTGAGAGTTGCAATCAGCCGATAAACTTTCTGTGGGACTCCTTCACGTTGTTCTGATTGACCATCGCATACTGCAGCGTGGTGTCGATACTCTGATGACCGAGCAGCTGCTGCACCTGCTCAATCGGCATTCCCTTGTCTATAGCCATAGTCGCCAAGGTCCTGCGAAACTTATGCGGATGCACCTTTTGTAAATTCAGCTCCTTTCCCAGTCCGCGGAGACGGATCTCCACGCCGCTGATCTGCAGGCGGTCAAACGGTTTGAGCAGAGATACGAACAGGGCTTGATTGTCATCGGTCCGTTCCGCGATATACCTCTGCAGATGAATTTTGGTCCTCGCGTCAAAGTAGACCCTCCGTTCCTTGCTGCCCTTTCCGAAAACAATGCATTCCCGGTTATCAAAGTCTATATCGCTCCGATTAAGCCGCACCAACTCGCCGACACGAATGCCGGTTGAAGCCAGAAGATCGATCATGGCCAGGTCCCGGGCATTGCCGCAGTGATCCCGCATCAGCTCCAAGGATTCATCAGAGTAGGTTTCTTTGACAGTTTTACCGGTCTTAACCTTGTGAATTCTTCTGACCGGACTCTTCACAATATAATCCTCGTCTTCCAGCCACGAAAAGAAAGAAGACAGTATGCGGCGGACGTTGTCGAGCGTCACCTTGCTCACGGTACCGCGCTGCTGATAATTATCCAGGTAGCCGCGCAGATCTTCGGTTGTGATCTGACATTCCGCTTTATCGATGGCCTTCAGCATATTCCTGATGGTCGACTCGTAGTACTGCAGCGACTTTTCCGAACATCCCTCGACCCGTTTGGCGGAGATGAACAGCGGAAGCAGCGCCGGCTTTTCACCTCCAGAATTCTCGCTTTCCGCAGCAGTAAGTTTCGGGAGATGCTTATGCAATGCCTCAACGAGCAGTTTCATCTGCTCCGCGGACACTACTTCCGTGAGTTCCTGCTGTATCGCCGTTATAACCGCTTGGATCATGGACGCTTCCTCCTTTTTGTGTCCTCCGTTTCCGGTATTTTCACGAGCCGGAGGAAACTGCATGACCTGATTAATTAGCCGAGATTGGCCGCAATGATGCTTTTATAGGTCGCGGTCAGCTCAGCAAGCGCCTGTTCCAGCGCAAATTTTGATTTGTCGCTCTGTTTCAAAAGATTGATGAAAATCTGTTGTGCCTCAAGAGGCGGGACCACTATTTTCATACTGTTATAAAATGAGACATTGAAATGCTTTTGCGCTATTCCTCTCTGCATACTTTCAATTTGCATCTTTCCATGTGGGTAATTAGTAAATGCACATAAAAACTCCGGGAGCATTTTTTCTCTTTTCGGATGCGCAATCAAAAGGTCAATAACATTCCTCCCATCATACTCAGGTGTGACTACACAACTTGTACCAGGGTAGCCACTTCTGACTACTAGCACATCCCCAGTATGAGCAATAGTACGTGGATTTTCTTTCATACCTTTATCTGTAAAATATACCCAATCACTGTCGTTTATCATCATTGAGCTAACATTTAATGAACGGAATGCAGGAGTTCCAATTCCATTGCTAGCGTAAAATCGCGTAGGTTTTATAACTAATCCTACTTGCACATCTGCAATATCAGATACTGTGTTTTGAGCTGTTGCAATAACTGTATCAGGATCTCCAAACATCTCGACAAATTGAGATTTCACCAGTTCATCCGTCGCGGCGAGCAATTGCCGATAAGCCTTCTTCGCCTCGTCCATTGCCCAGAGCAGCTCCGCCAACTCCCTTTGTTTTTCCATATCGGGAAGCTCAAATTCGTAATTCTTCAGATGCTCCCACTTCACGCGGGGAGATAAGGAACCCGCCGATTTGCCGACCGCAAAGTCGAACAGGCTGTCATTCTGAATAACAAACGGCAAAAGTTCCGGGAGAATCTTCTCGGCCTTGGCTTCCAGCACCGTGATGTCGCCGGAACAAATGCCGTCGAAGGGAGCGACAGCCGCTTTCTTCAGATAGGCCCTGCGCCTTCCAAAGAGGACGTCGCCCTTGTGAAACATCTTAGTGAAAGTGTTGTCGCTGTCTTCACTCCATGAAGTCAGGGTAATTTCCTCCGGAGTAAGATGTTCCAGGCCCACAATCGGATAACCGGCTTTGCTGCCTTTACAGGTTTCCTTCCGTTCTCCGGCGACATCGCCCAGCAGTACTTTAGGCATTCTCCTGGCCTCCTTTTCCGATCATTTCGTTCAGGAGAGCGTAGCTGTTCCGCGCCCGTTCCGACGCCGCTCTCCAGTTCTCATAATGCTGCTGCAGCGTAAGCGCATCCGTTTCGCCGCTGCCGGCGGAAGACTTGATATACAGCGGAATGCTCAGAGAAAAACTGTTCTCCTCAATCTCCTTTATAGCAGCTGTTTTGGCAAAAACGCCGTCATCAGTATAGTCAGCATAAGCCTTGGCGATCTTCTTGATATGGCTGTCAGTCAGAGCGCTTTGCGCATTTTTGCGCTCCACTTCGCTGACGGCATTGATAAACAAAACCTTGCCTTTGCGCTCCGCACTCTTGTTCATCCGGCAGATCACGATACAGGCCTCCATCGGAGAGTTATAGAACAGATTCGGAGCCAGTCCTATGACACACTCTACGTAATCCCCGCGCACCAGCTGCTCGCGCATGACGCTCTCTTCGCTGCGGAACAATACCCCGTGGGGGAAAAGAACAGCGCAGCGTCCGGTCTTTTCATCCATACTTTTTATGATATGCTGCAGAAAAGCGTAGTCGGCGCGGCCCTGCGGAGGCACGCCGAGAAAATTCCTGCCGTACCTGTCCGCGGAAAAAGCGTCCCGATTCCATTCCTTGATGGAGTAGGGCGGATTCGCCAACACCAGATCGAAGGTTTTGAGTCGGCCGCGTTCGATAAAAGCCGGAGCTGCCAGCGTATCGCCGTTCACGATCCGAAAATCCTCTATCCCGTGGAGAAACATATTCATCCTCGCGATGGCAGATGTCAGCGCGTTAATCTCCTGACCGTATAGGGAGACGTTGCGCCACTCCTTTCCGCGCTCTTTCAGATAGGCAATGGAAGATATGAGCATTCCGGCACTGCCGCAGGTCGGATCGTAAATAGCCTCTCCGGGTTCCGGCTGCAAAAGTTCAGTCATGAGATGGACGACCGTCCGGTTGGTGTAAAACTCCTGTGCCGTATGGCCGCTGTCATCCGCAAATTTTTTGATGAGGTACTCGTAACCTTGCCCCAGCTCGTCTTCCGGGCAGTTCGCGATGGAAAGTGTCTTAGAACTGAAATGCTCCAGAAGATCTTTGAGCAAGCGGTCCGGCAGGCGGCGTTTGTTGGTCCAGGTACCGTCGCCGAAGATACCGGTGAGTTTATCGCTGTTGACCTTTTCGACAGCTCGGAAAGCAGCTTGGATCGCCTTTCCCACATCGGAAGGGACATTTCTGACATCATCCCAGTGAGCGCCGTCGGGAATAGTGAAGCTGTGCGTTTCTTCCCATTCGGCAGCTTCCGGACCATTTTCCCGGACCGCCTTATCGGTTTCTTCCTCATATACATCGTTCAGGCGCTTAAAGAAGAGCAGGGGAAAGATATACTGCTTATATGCCCCGGCATCGATGTGATTTCTCAGAAGTACCGCCGATCCCCAAAGATAGGTTTCCAATTCATCCTGCGTAATCTTATTGCTCACTGACATAGCCTCCTTCGATGAGCAGCGCCCGCATTTTTTCTTCTGACTGGCGGACTTTCAGCAGCGCGTCATAGTATGCCCGGAGAACCTTGGCGTGCGGTACCGTTTCTTTTGTCTTCTGCTGAATGTACTTTTTCACGCTCAATTCGAAGCCGCCTTGTTCGACATCCGCAATCGAGACGATCCTGCATCTCTCTAGGACATCCTCATAATCGGCGTAGAGTTTGCAGATTAGCGTTACGTTAGCCGGGGAAAGAATATTCTGAGCCCGCTGGGGCGTGTAAATCTCCGATCCGTCGATGAGGCAGATTCTGCCTTTGTGATTAGGGGATTTCCTGTTGTTCAGGAAGAGAATGCAAGCCGACACGCCTGTGCTGTAGAAAACGCCGCTGGCCAGCGTAATAACTGCCTCCAGTTTATCCGATCTGACAAGCTGCTCGCGGATGGCTCCTTCTTTGCCGGAATGGAACAGAACGCCTTGCGGAAGCACCACAGCACAGCGGCCGTTCTGCGGATCCATAGATTTAATCATGTGCTGAAGCCAAGCAAAATCCGCGTTGGAATCTGTAGGACATCCCCAGATATTTCTGCCGTACTGATCGGATTCAAACTGAGCGGATCCCCATTTTTCCATGCCAAAGGGCGGATTAGCCAAAACGCAGTCGAAGGTTTTCAATCCGCCTTTTTCCAGAAACAGCGGATTTCTAAGCGTATCGCCCTGCTTTATCTGGACGTCTTTAGCGCCGTGCAGATAAAGATTCATCTTTGCGATCGCGGAAGTGGAGAGGTTGTTTTCCTGTCCGAAAATTCTGCCGTATGTCAGTCGGTCACCGTGCATATGATGGATAGCTTCAATGAGCATTCCGCCAGTTCCGCAAGCGGGATCGTATATAGTCTCTCCCGGCTGCGGGTCCAGAAGATTTACCATGAGTTTGACAATAGGGCGCGGCGTATAGAATTCTCCGGCATTTTTCTTTGACAGGTCAGCGAACTTTTTTATCAGATACTCGTAGCTGTCGCCCATAATATCAGCGGAATAATTCCTGTTGCCCACTCTGATGAGAGACATGTGTTCTATCAGGTTTTTCAGCCGCTCGTCGGACAGTTTGTTCTTGTCAGTCCACGTCGCGTCATCAAATGCGCTGAAAACACCTGAAAGCGTATCCGGATTGGCTTTTTCGATACCGATCATCGCCGTTACGACAGCTTTGCCGACACTCTCGCTTATACCGTGAACATCTTCCCAATGGCAGCCCTGCGGAATCACAAACGAATGCATATCCTCGGCCTCTGCGTATTCCACATCGCCGCCGGAAAATTCCAGAGCCTCTTGGTATTCTTCGTCATATACGTCGGAGATGCGTTTGAAGAAGAGAATCGGCGTTACATAGCTCTTGTACTCATCCTGATTGATGGGACCGCGCAGGATATTGCAGGCATTAAAGAGATGGTTAAAAAGCTGTCTGCTGCTGGTTTCTTCAGGATAGGACTTGGAAACCTCAACATCGTCTGCTGCCTGAGCAGTATTCTCAACCGTATCGCTCACGGACTATTCCTCCTTCAAAATTTCTGCAGCTTGGCGAGGACCTCGGTCCAGCGTTCTTTTGCAGCACTAATGGTGTCCCGATAGATCTGAAGTTCTTTCAGATATTCCTTCACAGCCTCCTGCTGCCGTTCGAGCGGAGGCAGCGGTATCTCCAGCGCATTGAGATCTTTGTAGCTGATATTCATCACGATCATGCCTTGTTGGGCGGCGCTGATGATCTTATTTCCGATGGGACTGTCCAAAAAAATTTTCAGGTAGGTGCTGTCGAGCATCTTTGGGTCCGGCCTAATCACAATGATATTTGAAGAAGCTATGCAGGGGTATGCCTTCTCATGAAACACCGCCGTTCGGATTGTTGTGCCGCGGGCCGGTAAGAGGACATCCCCTTCCCGAAGCAGATAGCTGGCGACCTTGCGATCTTCCTCCTGTAAATGCTCCAGTCCGTCATAATCGATTTCATAATCCCCGATATTGGAGATGTTCACGACGCCGATGCTGCCTGCAGGGTCTTTCCGGTTAACCGATTTACCCCTGAACACCTGCGCAACAGAACCTATCTTTTCTTTGCGTACAGACGAATTACGGTAAACTCGGTAATCCTCGTCCTGCTGAGCGAATATCCTTTCGAGATTCCAATCGCCTTGTTCTTCCAGCTCCGAAAGCATCACGAAGGTATCGCCGACAATTTCCAATGAAGACAGACAGCCTTTTTTTTCACGTTTTCCGTCGTATCTTCTGACCACGATATCGTCATCGCCGGGTCGGGTATTTTCGATATCAAGCAGATACAGCTTTATTGCGCTGCCCTCAACGGTACCGACCGGAAGCTCCGCTATCTCTTTGATGGTATAGGACTGCTGTATGAACTTCCTGAGATCATTTACCTTCCCGGAAGCGAAGGTGACTCGCGCCGGAAGCGTAATTACCAACCGGCCGCCGTCGCTCAAATGAAGGGATAGGTTTTCCAGCGCAGTCATGTCGTATTCCCTGCACATAAAGTATTGATTCTCAGTCAACGTACGACAGCCAAAGATAGGCGAAGCAAAAATCAGATCAAAACGTCTGTTCATAAATCCGTAACTGTATATGTCGGTCCGAATGACTTCGACATTATCATATCCGGCGAAAACATTCTGCAGCGCCAGTTCGAATTCAGCATGATTAGTGGTAAGCACAAACCGAGACGCCTTATTTCCATCCACTATATGCTGTAGACTGGGCACAAATTTCTCGGCCTCAGCGATCAGCACGGTCTTGGGGTTGATGGCAAACCGCTCCGCAAATACGTTCACCAAAACGGGAGGAAGAACAGGGAGTCTTGAAAACGGTGCCATATACGCTATTGCCCGTTCCCAGTCCAACGCTTCTAACCGCGCAGCTTCTTTATATATCAGAAAGAACTGTTCCTGGTCTCTGAACGGGTTTCTGACTCCCATCTGGTCCACAGCCTTCAGAAGGTCAGTATATACAGCTTCTGACGTCTCCGGTTTGCAATTATCACGGATTGCCGTCTTAACCTTACTGACGAGAATCGCCGCCGTAATAAAATCATCCGCGGTAACAAGGCCCTTGATCGTGTCCAAAAAGCGCAGCAGCGCTGTTTCCTGCTTGTCGTTCATGTTCAGCCTCCAAGATATATAGTGAGTTCAATATCACGCGGCTATATATTAGCACAGGAAAATTGCATTCGTCAATACATGTTTTGAATTTTGGTATTACAATACCAAAATAATTCACAAATACTTACAAGTGTGATTCTGATACCGCAATCAGGGTAATGAACGCCAGCGTTATGCATAGTATAATATTGGGTACTGACTAAAGAGAAATCTACCCGAAAAACCGGTCGCGCCACCGCCTCAGCAGAAAACCGCAGCACAGCGGAAAAGTGTATACACTGTTCTCAAAACCGATATTGCCGGAACTCAGCTTGATCCCCGAACGAATGTCCGGATAGCGCTCAGACTTTATCAGCGTCGTCAGACTTTTTGATCTGCCGCTCACCGCTTTAACCTCGACGGGAAGCAGAACGTCGGCTGTCCTGATGAAAAAATCCTCCTCCAGACGGGAATCGTCCCTGAGGCAGCAGTACAAATCGAAACCCTGTTTGCGCAGCAGTTCAGCGGCGATATTTTCGAATAAAGCGCCTTTATATGTGCCTAGGTTCTTATTGCCGCGCAGGTCGGCAGCTGCTTCTTCTGCGGGGGCAGTTTTTCCATTCCGCCAGGAATAGATCGGCTTTTCTTTTTAGATACATAATTTAATTTCTCCGCACATATTATCTGCAAAAGGGAAAACAACTCCTGCACGTTTTCTGAGCGAATTTTTTTCTCTTTCTGCACGTTTTCACAGAGAATATCAGCGCACTTCGCACGTTTTTTGCAGCTTGTGCGTGTCCGGATATACGCAGCTTCCGTAAGCAAAGCGGATGTTCGGTTTAACTTGCAAATAACTGTAAAAATGTAGTTCCGTATTACAGAAGGAAATTACATAAGCTTAATGAATAATGTAAAAAATTACAGTTGTAAATAATTATTCCTTTTGTTTATCGCTGACTTTACTGCGCGGCGCAGCGCTTCCGGATGTGCGCTGCCGGGAACCGGGTCTATATCTCCTCGTGAGACGCTTGCTCATCTTATTTCTTCATATTGCTAACCGTACGGTTTTTCTATCCGATTTATCGATCATAATGACATTTATATGGTTGCCCAGGCAATGCCGTTAACTTCAGATCAATCGCTGCGTGCACATGTACAGCGGAGTTCAGTTCCCGCAGCGGGCGAATTTTAACCAATCGCAGAGATTTGCTGAGCGCATCGGGAAGCTGTACGCAGCTGTTGTACACTGTATAATGTACACCAATAAACAATTAAGTTACCGACAATTAATATGAAAGAGGGATATAGATATGGCAATAATACGGCGTAAAAACCACAATCCAGGCCGGCGTGCTAAACAGAATACTTTATGCAGGGTTAGAAGATACCCCGCAAGTGATGGCAGACGCAAAGCTAATTCCGTAATTAACGAATATACAGCGGGTCAGGAAGATGATACTCTTATAGCCGAACCGCTTACAGAAGAAGAATTATACTCTTATCGCAAGACGGCTGCCAAATGGTATCGTGAACACAATGTGAAGCCCCCTGCAAATCTTGTATGTGTGGAGGAATAGACATGATAAGATTATGCAGATTGAATGAGGCTATGTTTTGAGGTCAGCGATATTGGAAAAGACTAGCCTTAATACATTACTATCGCCGCAATTATTAAATATGAAACACAGAAGGCAGCATTATGGCTCATTGGATGAAGCATGAAATCTATACAAGGGTACCGAAATATTATAGTGTATATGCCAGAAATGAAGGTACGCACAGCCAAGACGGCATACGGTATGACAACGACTCCGTTCTGCGGGCTGAAAGCGTTGATCTGGAGATTGCCGGCATACGGCCGGGTACTGTCAAAATCGCCGACTGTGCCTTCAGAGACTGTTCCAAACTCCGCGAAGTCGTCATTCCCGACAGCGTAACCGAAATCGGCAGGTGCGCGTTTACGGGCTGTACCGCCTTAGAATCCGTGATCATTCCCAACGGTACCGCCAAAATCGGCGACAATGCTTTTTACGGCTGCACCGCGCTGAGAACCGTGGTTATACCCGACAGCGCCGCCAAAATCGGGGCCAATGCTTTCAGAGACTGTCCTTTGGAAAACGTTGCCTGGAAGGAAAACGGCCTGACCTATTGGCGGGACAAAGTAATCGGCGCCGATACGGATATCGCGGAGGCCGACATCCGCGAAGGCATCACCGAAATCGGCCCGGGCGCCTTTTCCGGCTGCTTCGGCCTGTGCTCGCTGCGCTTCCCCGACAGTCTGCTGCGCATCGGCGACAGCGCTTTTACCTACGGCTGGGGCGGCTGGGACGGCTGCTTCGGCAGCATCCGCGCTTATAAAGACCGTCCTCTGCTCGAAACCCTGATTCTGCCGCCTAATCTAGTCAGCATCGGCGGGGACGCCTTTAGGGACTGCTCGGCCTTAAAATCCGTTGTTCTTCCCGAGAGCTTGAAGGAAATCGAAGACGGTGCCTTTTCCGGCTGCTCCGCTCTGCAGGCGGTGGATATTCCCGCCGGCGTGACCGCCATCAGCTGCTATGCTTTTTCCGACTGCCATTCGCTGCAGTCGGTGACTATACCCGACAGCGTAACCGCGCTCGGCGAAGGCGCGTTTATTGAGTGTACCGCGCTGAAGTCGGTGCACCTACCTGCAGGTATAACCGGACTCGGCGAAGATGTTTTTTCCGGATGTACCGCGCTGCAATCTGTCACTTTCCCCGACAGCCTGGCCCAAATCGGAGATTTCGCTTTTTCCCACTGTACCGCGTTGAAATCCGTCAATCTGCCGTCCGCGCTGACCGATATAGCTCCCTGTGCCTTCAACGGCTGCACCGGTCTGTCTGAGGAAACCAAGGCCGAGATCCAAAAACGCATCCGGCAATAATCTGCTTTTTCTGACCAAATCCGAATGCGTACGCACCAGCGGCAGCTGCGCTTGCGGCGGCTGCCGAGGGCGCCCAACTTTCCGCAGCACAGACAGTCAGGGCAAAACAGAAATACTCCGAGAAGCGCGGAGAATTGCGCCGTTCCCGGAGTATTATTTTTGACGTGTTTTGCTGCGGCGGAGCAGGCAGCGAGTTCAAGTCAGACGCTTAATTGGCTGCTCAGTCCTCAGTCCGACGGACTTGTTCCGCGGCGCAGCGGTTTATGGCTGTTTACTCGTAACGGAATTCGGTCATAAAAGTACCGAAAGCATTATGACTGCTGCAATAGATGGATATGCCGCCGTGCTTTTCTTTAGGAAAGCGGTAAAATACCTGCGTTTTGTCCTGAGCGATATTCCGCTCCCTTCCGTCATTGCATTTAAATACTTTTGCGTCACCGTGTCCGTTGGGTTTAACGCTTTCCAGCTCACCGGCCATTTTGACACCCGGTCTCATATTTGCGCTCGGATCCCAACTGCACCACAGATTTCTGCCTACACCATACGTACCTTTCTCCTTATCGCGTATTTTTGCGTTCATATTTATTTTGAGCTCAAGGACTATCTGCTGTCCCGGGCTGACACTTGAGGGCGGAATAGTGCAAGATGCATTGTATACGGCGGCGAATACATCTTCCTGACTTTCTTCTATATAATAGCGCACATAGCCGTCGTTTTCCGTGTGTCGGAAAACATTTACGCGCGGATCATCATTTGACCTTGTAGTCTTGCAGTATACGAGATTCCATCCGTTGGATGTGGCTGCGGGCTGCGCCTTGGGCTGTTTGGTTTGCTTCTTCTCTTTTTTCTTGGCTTTGGGCGCTTGCGCCTGGTAAGAGCCGTTGGATGAGGCTGCGGGCTGCGCCTTGGGCTGGCCGGCTTTTTTCTTCATTTTTTTCTTGGTTTTGGGAGCCTGCGCCTGATAAGAGCCGTACAACTCAAACATGCCGCAGCGGCCGGAGGCTTCGTTCCAGCTCCAGGTGGCTGCGTCGGAGTCGTGGATTTCATAGCTGTGTCCCGGATACAGGGTGATGTTGGGATAAACGATCCAATTGACGTTGTCGGCGCCGGAGCCGCCGCGGCCTTCGGCCTGCCAAGCTCCCAACTGTCTGCCGTTTTCCCAGATGCTGATGGTTCCGGGCTGAGCGCCGTGTCCGTTATTCCAGTGATAGGTGAGGATCTGGCTGACGCGGATGGGACGCTGATCTGCTTTTACGGTCAGAACTTTGACGGAAGGCGGATTATTATATACCGCGTTGGGATTTATGTTGGTGAACATGGGTTCCGGCGCGGCCATTGCCGGCAGAAGCACGGTCAGCAGTAAAACGGCTGCCGCCGCGAGGGATAAAATGTACTTATTCACAGCTGTTTTATCCTCCATAATGATGTAAGGCCGCTTAGTCAGCGGCAAGCCAACCGGCGGACATTCTGGCTTCCCCTAAAAGGCGGGAAGGAAGATTACATGGCGATTGTAACAGAATGATTGCATTTTGAAAACATGTAAGCTCATCCTTCAAAGCCGCAAAATACTGCCGGGGATGTGAGCGCGGCGCAGAGTATAGCGCATATTGTCCCGCGTCTCTTGAAAGTGAGCGTCTGCTCGGCCGGCAACAGGCGGACTGCCGCATAAGCGGAAATGCTTTATCGCAGCGGCTGATTTAATTATTTGTGTAAGTTGCCCTGTAAGCGGCAACAGGTACAATTCCACTGTTCTGACAGACGGGACAGCAATGCGCGCCGGTTCATTTAATACCTTTTTTTGCCGCAGCTGTGCCGCTTACATTTCTTATTGTCATTATATTCGCTTGCCGTTGCTGAAAAACAGTCTTTATATAAAGACTGTTTTTCTCAATGCAAATCGATAACCAGCGCCTGAAGGAGTTAATTTTTATTAAACCAACAATATCGTAAAACATATAAAAATTATATAGGAATTTTATAATATACACTGAATGCAGATAGTATCTAAAAATATTATCATAATAAACAAACACTATCTGACAACCGACCGATAAGCGAACAGCGACCGATAAGCGGGCGGTACTTTCGATTGTTAAATTAATTCATACAGGACCCTGCCCCCAAGACAGCCGGCGCCGCGGGCGCAGCATCAGTTTACACGAGGTAAAGCCAACATGGCAGAATGGATAGACGGAATACTGTACGAGAACGGCTGCGTCGTCGACGCCGCTAAAGAGCTCACCGTCGCCTGCATTAAAGAGGGTACCCGCGCCATCGGCCGCGAGGCCTTCTGGGAATGCCAAAAACTAACCGAGGTTTGGATGCCTGACACAGTCACTGCAGTCAGTTCCGGTGCTTTCGGCTGGTGCTGTTCTTTAAAGACAGTCAGATTATCGCCAAACATAAACGTTTTAGGAGAAAAAGCTTTTTGGACCTGCCGTCAGCTGACCGGCATCGAGCTGCCTCCCGGCCTGACCAAAATCGCCGACGCGGCTTTCGCGAACTGCTGTAATTTAAAACACCTTGTGCTCCCCGAAAACATAACAGCCATAGATGATTTTGTCTTTTTTGAATGCTGGTCCCTCCGCTCTCTCGCAATACCGGAGAAGACAGAGTCGCTAGGCAGATACGCTTTCAGCGGCTGTCATAATCTGACCGAGCTCGTCCTGCCTGCCAGCTTATCCGCTGTCGGAGAAGCGTGTTTTTTCGAATGCAAAAGCCTCGCCTCCCTGGAACTGCCGAAGAGCCTGCGCACCGTCGGCGCCGAGGCTTTTAAATACTGCGTCGGACTGCGCTCGATAGATTTACCGGACACGCTCAGCCAAATAGACAGGGAGGCTTTCGCTTACTGCACGGGCCTTACCGCAGTCAGCCTGCCTCCGCAGTTACATCTGATCCCCGAAAAGTGTTTCAGCTATTGCAGCAGTTTGGCCGAAGTCGGCATCCCCCCGAGTGTTGCCAAAATAGGTTCCGGCGCTTTTACCGCGTGTACGCAGCTGGAAAGCATTGCCATTCCCGACAGCGTCACGGAAATCGGCTCTTGGGCGTTTCTGGGCTGCAAACGCCTGAAACGCGCCGCGGTTCCGGACAGCGTAAAGTTTTTGGGCTGCAACGCCTTCAGGTTCTGCTCCCTGGAAAACGTTCCCTGGCAGCGAGACGGCCTGACCTATTGGAACAACGCTTTAATCGGCGCGGAGACCGACATTGCCGCCGCCGATATCAGGGAGGGTATTGAAGTTATCAGGAATTGCGCTTTTATCGGCTGCCGACAGCTGGTCAGAGCAGCAGTTCCCGACAGCGTAAGCGAAATAGGCGAGTGCGCGTTTGCTGAATGCAAAAAACTTTACAAAGTAATTCTGCCCCGGCAGCTGACCGAGATCGGCCGGAACACCTTTGAAGGCTGCGGCAGTTTGGTGCAGCTGACTTACCGCGGCAGCACCAGCGCCGTTCCGAGTCTGCCGGACGGTGTGCGCAGGATTGGGGAGAAAGCTTTTGCCGGCTGCACCGCTCTGAAGCTGGAGCAGTGGCCATCCGCGTTAACCTATATAGGTGCCGAAGCCTTCGCCCGGTGCACTTCTCTGCGCTCCGTGCGGCTGCGCGCAGCTGTCTGCACTGTCGGTGTCCGGGCTTTCCGCGGCTGCACAGCCTTGCGCGAATTCACAGCGGCGGCCCGGGAATGTGAAATAGGCGGGTACGCTTTTGCAGACTGTTCCGGTTTGCAGACAGCCGTTCTGCCGGAACAGAACGGCAGCATAGCTGCGAACGCTTTCCGCGGCTGCACTCTGCCAAACGTTTCCTGGAAGGAAAACGGTTTGACTTACCGGGGCGCTGTTCTCATCGGAGCTGACAGCGAAATTGAAAATGCCGCAATCAGGGAAGGTACAGTTGAAATAGCTGCGGAAGCTTTCAAAGGCTGTGAAAAACTCACTAACGTGCGCATCCCCGAAAGCGTAACCGCACTGGGAACCGAGGCTTTTTCCCTCTGCCGCAGTCTGGAAGCAGTTATACTGCCCGGGCGGCTGACCGTTATTGCAGACTCAGCGTTTTCTGATTGCAGTAAACTGACAAATATAGTCATTCCCCAAGGCGTGACCGTTATCGGCAAGTGTGCCTTCAGCAGCTGCAGAAACCTTGAAGCTGTCAAGCTTCCCGATACCGCAGCCAAAATCGGAGAAGGTGCTTTTTGCGAATGCAGCAGGCTGGTCCGCATCAACCTGCCGGAAACTCTCTCCGTCATAAGCTCCGGTTTATTTATGGACTGTTGGAAACTGAAAAGCATCGAATTCCCTAAACATCTGCAAATTATCGAAGATGATGCTTTCAACAACACCAATCTGGTCTCTGCTCATCTGCCCGAAGGACTGCTCACAATCGGGAAGGACGCTTTCGCCGACTGTATAAATCTGGCCGATCTCCGCCTGCCCCAGAGTTTGGAAAGCATCGGGGAATGGGCGTTTACCTGCTGCAAAAGCCTGACGGATGCCGAGCTGCCGGCAGAACTGTCACCATTCAGCGGCTATTCTTTCTAAAACGCGCCAATATTCAGCATCTGCCGATATTATTTAACATTAGAGCCATATTTGTACAAAAACTCCAAACATATGTAGGAAATCTGCATAAAATGACGAATACACTCAACAACTTCAAAACATTATTGCAATAAATCAACACTATCCGACAACCAACCGATAAGCGAACAGTAACCGATAAGCAAGCGGTACTTTAGGTTATCAAATTAACTCATCATGCTCTGCAAGACTTGGCCTCGGCAGAAGCATCTATGCAATAATCAGTGCGTTGGCAAAACGAGCGCAGCGGCAGTCCAGAGAAAGGCGCATTCGAACGAGCGAAGCGAAGTGAGACAGCGCCGTCGAGGGAGCTGCCGCGAAGCGAGTGATATTAAACAAACAGCATAGCAAATATTGCAAAAGCTCCCTTTGCCGCAGTCGGCCCGGCACTCAGCAATACCGTTCCGCTCATTCCCGGCAGAATTGACCGCAGCCATCCATGCACAGGACACGGTCCTCCCAAGACAGTCCGCACCGCGGGCGCAGCATACGACTAATACGAGGTAAAGAAAATGGAAGAATGGATAGACGGCATTAAATACGAGAACAACATTGCCGTAGAAGCTAAACGCGATATTACGGCAGCCCGCGTCAAAGAAGGCACCGAGGCCATAGGCTATAAGTGTTTTATTCACTGCCACGAGCTGACCGAAGTACGGCTGCCGCAGAGTTTGACTGTCGTCGGCGATTCCGCCTTTTACGCCTGCAGCGGGCTGAAAGAAATAGTTTTTCCCGACAGCGTTAAGCTTATCGATGCCCAGGCCTTTCAGGAATGTATCCGTCTAAAGTCCGTAACCTGGCCGAAATCTCTGCTCTGCATCAGACATGACTCTTTTGCTTCGTGTGAAGCGCTGACGAGCGTTATACTGCCCGAGGGACTGCGCGCGCTCGGCACCGGCGCTTTTGCCGGCTGTTTAAGGCTGAAAAAAGCGGTACTTCCCCAAAGTCTGCAGATAATACAGACCAACGTTTTCAGAGACTGCCCGCTGCGGGACTGTCCCTGGAAAGAGAACGGCTTAACGTATTGGCAGAACGAACTGGTCGGGGCTGACAGCGATATTGAGACTGCAGTTATTAAAGACGGTACGAAATCCATCGCGCCGTGGACGTTTGACGGATGCGGTGAGTTGGTTTCCGTGCACATCCCCGACAGCGTGGCCGAAATCGGGCATAGAGCCTTTATGCATTCCGGTCTGACGGAGATAACTTTGCCCAAGCATTTGTCTGCCATCGCTCCTTCTACATTCGCCTTTTCCGATTTGGCAAAAATAAACTGGCCGGCCGGACTTACCGAAATCGGCGCTATGGCCTTTAGGTTCTGCGAAAATCTCAAAAACATAACCGTTCCCGACAGTGTGACGGTTATCGGAGACGGGGCATTTCAGAAATGCGAAAATTTATCCTCAATTGTCTGGCCGAAACAATTAACCGTTATCGAAAATGAGGCCTGCAGCGACTGCACTTCTTTAGAGTCGGCTATTCTGCCGCCTAAAGTTAAATCTATCGGCGATAGCGCTTTTGCCGGCTGTACCGGTTTGGCAAAAGTGAGTCTGCCGGAAGGTCTGGAAAGCATAGGCAGCCGGGCCTTTGCCGATTGTTCCAAACTTACCCGCGTCAGTATCCCTGAAAGCGTACGCAGACTGGGCGGCGGAGCATTTCGAGGCTGTGCGGTGTCGGATATTTTCAGTCATGAAAACGGCTTAATATATTGGCGGAATATTGTCGTGGGTGCCGACGCCGAAATTACGGAAGCCAAAATCAAAGCGGGTACAACTCATATCAGCGCCGAAGCGTTCAAAGGCTGCAGCAAACTGCTCTATGTCAGCATCCCGGACAGCGTGAAAGCCATAGGGAGCTATGCTTTTGACGATTGTGTAAGCTTGACAGAGATTACACTGCCAAAGGGCATAACAGCCATAGAAAACGGAACCTTCTGCGGCTGTAAAAAGCTTCCTTCCATTGTATTGCCGAAGGGATTAAAAATCATAGGGAAAATCGCTTTTCTCGGCTGTCATAATCTAAGCAGCATCGTTCTGCCGGAGAAACTGTCCGGCATAGGGGACGGCGCTTTCGGGCACTGTTGCCAATTAACGTCTGTAATCATTCCCCCCGGAGTGCGGGAAATCGAGCCGACGACTTTTGACGTATGCACCAGTCTCAGCCGCGCCGAACTGCCGGAGCATTTAACCCGCATAGGCCGCCGGGCCTTCCGCAATACAGCCCTGCGGGAAATAAGAATTCCGGACAGCGTGACCAGCATAGGGTACGGCGCCTTCAGCTTTTGTGAGAAGCTGGAGTCGGTACATATCCCGTCCGGATGCAAAGATATCGGCGCCGGGGCCTTTTACGGCTGCGCTTATTCTTATCCCGAAAACGACAGCGCCGTCAACGATTACGACCCCGGACAATATGACGTAATCCTTGACAGCGCGGACATTCATCTGGGCCTCGACGGAAGTCTTTACAGCAAAAAATAGCGTCGTCAGCGATTACATCCTTGGGCAATACGATGTAATTATTGATATTGCATGTATTAGTCTTGATTGCGGAAGTCTTTGCGGCAGGCGCAGACGAGGAGCGGATCATGGAGGAATGGACAGACGGAATTGTGCGCGGCGGCATTCCGTTCGTTCTAACCGGCGCTGATATTTACGATGGTCAGCTAAATAACTGTCCGCTATAAAGCAAACGGCAGGCATAACCGCCTGCCGCTGTTTGTCAATTATTCAGATTTCCTCAATTCCATAAAAGAGGCGGGCAGAGCCTCACCCCAAAAAAGCTGCCCAAAAGCGCGCTAAATGTTTTCCTCCGCGGAAAACCGCAAAATAGATAACGAAACGGTATACGCTTATTTGGAAAAACTGGAAAAGGCCTATTTAATACACCGCTGTTCCCGTTATGACGTGCAGGGCCAAGAACAGCTGAAGACCCAGGAGAAATACTATTTAGCGAGACCTAGCTGCGGTACGGCGTACTGAGATATTCCGCCGACGCCGCGGCAGCGCTGCTGGAAAATCTGGTTTATCTGGAGCTCCTGCGCCGGGGGTATACCGTCTGTATCGGCAAAACGTCTCAGGGCGAAATCGACTTCATCGCGGAAAGTCAAAACGATAAGCTGTATATCCAAGTTACGCAGACATACGGTCCGAAGAGATCGAACTGTGGGAATATGTCAGCAGACTATATCTCTTCCAGCGCCCTTTCATTAAGCAGAAAATCGACAGCGTTGATTTTCCGATACCCGTTTTCCAATAGAGCAAACGGATCGTCGTCCATGGTGATAACGAACTTTTTATAGCCGTCGTCCAATTTGCGGAATGAACCCAATTCCTGTTCTCTTTTATCAGGATCGGATATGCTGTAAGCAGCTTGGATATAATAAGTGTCCTTAGGGTTTCTCGCCACAAAATCGATTTTTTTCTCCCTGTTCTTGCCTATATCCACCGAGTATCCGCGCCGCAGCAGTTCCAGATAGATGATATTCTCCAAACCGTGCGTAACTTCGATCTGCCGGTAATTGAAATGAGCGTTCCTGAGCCCCAGGTCAGAAATATAATATTTATTGAGTGTTTTCAGGTATTCCCGGCCTTGCACATCGTAGCGGCAGACCTTGTAAAACAAAAACGACTCGCAGAGGCTACGGGAAGCTGACCTCAACCGCCTCCGCCTAAACAGCGGGACAGCAGCACCGATCCACCGAATTTACGGAATACAGCTGCTTCGAAAAGCCGCTTATGTTTACGCTGAGGATAAATACAACATGAATATTCGCATAGCTGAAATGCTAGATGGGGCCAAGAGCGCCCGCGGAACGGCGGTGATCATAGATGTCTTCCGCGCCTTTTCCGTGGAATGTTATCTCTTTGCCTGCGGTGCGCGGCAGATTTTCGCGGTCGGGGCGCTGGAAACAGCTTATGCGCTTAAACGCCGGCACCCGGACGCCCTGCTTGTCGGCGAACGGCACGGAGTTCCGCTGCCCGGCTTCGACTGCGGCAACTCGCCGGCTTTGCTGAAAAAGTTGGATTTAGCCGGCAGGACGGTAATACATACCACCAGCGCCGGAACTCAGGGCATCGCCGCCGCCTCTGCCGCGGATGAAATTCTCACCGGAAGCCTGGTCAACGCGCGGGCCGTCGCGGATTATTTGCTTTCCGTCCGGCCGGAAAACGTGACGCTGGTGGGCATGGGGCTTGAAGCCCGGCAAAGAGCAGATGAAGATATGCTCTGTGCGCGTTATATCGCCTCTCTGCTGCAGGGCCGGCCCTTGAAAAAAACGTATATGGAAAAAGAGATTGCGGGGCTTAAATTGAGCACCGGCCGGCGTTTTTTCGATCCGGCGCTGCAGGAGGCTATGCCGCGGGAGGATTTTGAACTGTGTACCGATGCGGACCGCTTTTCTTTTGTCATCCGCGCCCTGAGCAGGGGAGAGTATTACGAGATGGAACGCATTAATTCTCAAAAATGAACTAACTCCCGCCGCCTAGAAGTCTTTCAACCGTACCGGCGCCGTTCAGCCGGTCAGGCTATACCCGTTCTGTTCAACAGAGCGGGTATAGTTATCTAAAATAACTGTCAATATATACTTACGTTTTACAAGAAGGATTAGCACGTTCCAGGCAGAATAATTAAAACTCAACAGCATTTGTAGCAACTGCCTGCGTTATAGTTTCTGTTTCGGGCTGCATTAGAATCGCGTTTAACAGCAAAAAAAAACTTTAGCTGAAACTGAGCGTCTTTAGAGCTTAGTTTGCTTTGTTATAATAATTGTAGCTACATTAATATTAAGTTATTTAATTAAGGAGAACTAATGAAAAGTCTGTCTGTGTTGGAACGTTTGGTAGATGAAGAACTGCATTGCGCAGAACATTTTGAATGTGAAGAACCTAAGTATTATAGCTGCAATCTAATCGTCAGCTGTTTAAATCCCTCAGTATTGAGCAGAATCTTCTATAACTGGCTGAAAAAGTACGGCCTTGAATCGAATATTGTTTGTGAACGTATAAAAATGTTTACAAACAGCATTAATCCCGAAAACTTAGACCATAAAACGATTATAGAAACCGACGGCCATTACATAGGGCTTTATTCTTTCAGATATGAGACCGACAGATGCGTAACGCTAAAGCTCAGCATGGCGATTGTCCGCAAGCAGCTGCAGCAGGGGATGAGCGGCCGAGCGTCTGCCGTACCGGCTGTATGAAACGGCGTAAAATACGAAGATACGGAGGCGGTGTGCCTTCCGTGCAAGATCAGCTGCAAGATCAGCGGAGAAGTATCATTCTTGGCTAGGCCGTGTCGGAGAGCGTAAGTTTAGTAAGCGGTAAGCGGAATTAAGCTTAAGACGTGAGAAAGAGGGAAAGCCTATATGGGAGAGTGGATTGACGGCATATTGTACGAGGACGGAAAAGCTGTCAGAGTGCGTCATCGGGATAAGCTGATAACCGCATATATCCGAGAAGGCACCCGTTCTATACAAGACGGAGCGTTTGCCGGATGTGAAAACCTGACTGCAGTGTATTTGCCCGACGGTCTCACCGAGATTGGGTCGGAGGCCTTTGTCGGCTGTTATAAGTTGTCTTCGGCAAATGTGCCGGATACCGTAACCTCCGTTGGGCACAACGCCTTCAGAGACTGTCCTTTACAGGGCGTTCTCTGGAAAGAAAACGGCTTGACTTATTGGTGCGATAAACTAATCGGCGCCGATTCGGAACTCGAAAACGCGGTAATACGCGAAGGCACTGCGGAAATTGCCGACTGCGCTTTTGCCGACTGCTGCAGGCTGCGCTCAGTGCGTTTTCCGGAGAGTCTGTTACGCATCGGTGAGTTCGCATTCAGCGGTTCTGAGTATGGAGGATGCCCTATAGCGGAAGCAATTCTGCCGCCGAATTTGACCGAGATAGGCAGACGGGCATTCATATATTGCGGAGAACTGGAATCCGTATATTTCCCCGAAGGGCTGGCTTCCATTGGCCCAGGAACGTTTGCCGGATGTGAGAAACTCGCTTCGGTGCGGCTTCCCGAAAGCTTAGTCCGCCTGGGGGATAATGCTTTTGATGAATGCCGTAGTCTCACTTCCGTCACTGTATCCGATAATCTCGCCGTTATGGGCATCAATGCTTTCAGGAACTGCCCGGTGCGGGATGTTCCCTGGAAAGATAACGGTCTGACTTACTGGAGAGACAGCCTCGTCGGAGCAGACAGCTGTCTTGTGAGCGCCAATGTCCGCGAAGGCACTGCGGCCATTGCGCCCGGGGCGTTTTCCTATTGGGGAACCGATTATTATTTTGACAGTGAGGGATGTACCGCTATGAAAAGCGTCACGCTGCCTTCAAGTCTGCTAAGTATAGGCGACAGGGCCTTTGAAGGCTGTACCGGTCTTACTTCGCTGGTCATTCCGGACAATGTCACCGAGATTGGAGATATGGCTTTTGCGTACTGCGAACGGCTGTCTGATATCCAATTTCCGAAAAATCTTGTCAGCATAGGCTTTAAAGCTTTTGCTTACTGCACCGGCCTGAAAACTGTCAGGCTGCCAAAGAATCTGCGCAGCATCGGCCATAAAGCCTTCGATCACTGTATACGCCTGACTGAGGCCAAACTGCCAGACGGTTTGCAGAATGTTGGCAATAAGATTTTTTACGGGTGCAGCATCAGCAGCATAAAGAAACGCTAGCCGCAAATAATGTGCGCCTAACATAAGTCTGCAGCATTTTGCGGACGCAGACGGATTGGCCAAAACAGCCTTCAAAATTTTGTCGCTGGTAAAACCTGATGAAGCCATAACACCTTCCAGGGCTTGCGTATAACTTTGGAGCTCCCGGGAAAAACATAAACAGTATTTGTAAACTCTATATTGCGGTAAAGTAAACAGAAGCAGGGCGGTGTCCCGGCAGACGTCTCCTTTTTTGCCCTCTGTATCAAGTTACAATATGTGTCTAATATTATTCTGCAAAATATTTGCTATAAAGATGCAGGAATTTGCCATTCAACAGAGAATTAGCAAGTATAAACAAAACAAACTGTCAGTTCTTAACGACAACATACAGCACTGTCCGGCGGGTCTCTGTCCGGCGGGTCTGGACATAGGTCTGATCAACAAATATTATGATCTGGCCCAAGCCGGAGACGGCTTGGCCATAGAGCATTACCGCACTCTCGAGAAAAATGCGTCCGACTGCATCTCCTGCGGACACTGCGACAGACGCTGTCCCTTCTCTGTCAGACAGAGCGGGAGAATGCAGGAGATTAGGGCATTTATGGAGGGTTTGCGTTAGGCGGTATTTGACTGTCACAGTTCAGCTCAGGGAGTTCAGCAGTTCGTTTGCGGAATCGGCCTTGATGATGCGCGTAAACAGCTCCGGCTCCTTGCGGTATTTAAACACTAATGCCTATTGTCAAACACTATACATAAAAGCGGGCTTCGGGACTAATAACAAAGATAATACCCCAAACTCAGAAGAATGTTTATTATCTGCAAAACTTTATAAAAGGTAAAATAATAGTGATATAGAATAGCAGCAGATAACAATTTAGGATGTATTCATGCCAATAAATAATACAGAGGGGTGCTGTATGAAAGGCAAAGGGTATATTTATATATTAACAAATCCGTCTTTCCCCGAATATGTTAAAATCGGATATGCGGCTGATGTGAAGGAACGATTAAAGCAGTTGAATCGCTCAGAGTGTATTCCGTTCGCTTTTCGTGTCTATGCGACGTATGAAGTGGATAAAGCACTTAGCGATAAAGACCTTCATGCTATGATCGATTTATTAAATCCGTCTTTGCGCGCGGCAGATACTTTTGACGGCAAACCTCGTATCAAAGAGTTTTTTGAGATGAGCAAAGAAGACGCGTATAGGCTGTTGGAGTGTGTCGCAAAAATCAGCGGTACCGAAGACGGCTTGATGCTTGCCGAACCGACGCAGGAAGAAAAAGACGCAGAGGTGCTGGCTGAAGAGATCCGCAGCGAAAGCAAGAGGCCGCCTTTCAAATTCAGTATGTGCGGAATCCAAGCGGGCGAAAGCGTTGCTTTTGTTCGTGATGAAAACCTTGCGGCCGTTGTTGTGGATGACAATCATGTCGAATTCAGCGGCGAAAAATATTCGTTAAGCGCATTGGCACAAAAATTGTCAGGTTCAAAGTATCCTGTACAAGGCCCAATATATTTCACTTATAAAGGTCAAGTTTTGGATTCGCTGCGAAATAAAGAATAAAAAGCATCTTTTCTGTATGCTCGGCATACCGCTGTGGTTATATCTCCGGGCTGCTGCCATCGAGCTGATTAAAGCGGGCAATATGGCGTACTGTTATGCGCTGGGAAAAGAATTTTTGGCGCTGCACACCGTTATGAATAAGATCACGGGCGCCTTGCTGGTTGTCCTGCCGCTGACATTATCGGTCATTGACTTGCGCCTCAGCGCTTCTGCCATTTGCGCGGCGGCGACATTTGCGGCAGAGCGGACAAAGAATTTTTATACAGATGGGAAGAATGAAGTAAAGCTGCCCGGCGCGGGCAGCGTTTTTCTGAAGGACGGCTTGATGACTTCATCCAATTTTCTATTTTTAGAACAGAACCTAACCGGTAAATGAATTTACAAGCTGAGGCAGTTTTGTGGCAGAGCGGAAAGACGGAATAGAATATGAGGGCAATCGTGTAATAAGCGCCGATCCCGACATAACGACAGCACGCATAAGGCCGGGAACTGTTGAAATAGGCGACGGTGCATTTTCCGACTGTAAAAATCTTATATCAGTTAGTATGTCTGAAGGGCTGCTCAAAATCGGAGACAATGCCTTCTACGGATGCGGTAGTATAACTTCAATTATTATTCCTGCCGGAGTGGTCAGTATTGGAAAATCCGCATTCGCATTTTGCACAGAACTAATTTCCGTCATTATTCCCGACAGCGTAACTGAAATTGGAAAAGACGCGTTTTCTTACACACACCTGGAATCGGTTATCATTCCCGGCAGCGTGACCGTAATAGAAGACGGAGCTTTTTCTTACTGTATGGACCTGAGATCAGTTGCTATCCCCGGCAGCGTGACCGAAATCGGGCTTAATGCATTTAACAGCTGCAGCAGCCTTGCTTCCGCTGTCATTCCCGACAGCGTGACCGATATTTACGACGCCGCTTTTTATTTCTGCATAAGCCTGGAATCTATTATAATTCCCGGCAGCGTAAGTATTATTTGGGATGATGCCTTTGCCGAATGTTCAAGCTTGAAATCTGTTGCGATTTCTGACGGCGTGACAGAGATAGGAGAGTATGCGTTCGCGCGGTGTACTAACCTGATTTCGGTTGCTATACCCGGCAGCGTAAGCGTTATCGGGGATAACGCGTTTGCCGCGTGTTCAAGCCTGAAATCGGCCGTAATTTCCGATGGCGTGACCGAGATAGAAGAATACGCCTTTGCCTGGTGCCCCAAACTGACTGCGGTTTCCCTGCCCGCCGGCTTGACCGCCATCGGAGAAGGCGCTTTCCAAGAATGCACGAGCCTGACGTCGGTGATTATTCCCGAGGGCGTAGTAAGAATTGAGAGTGAAGCCTTCGCCGGTTGTACAAACCTGGAATCGGTTGTCATTCCCGCAAGCGTTGCCGATATCGGAGAGGGAGTTTTCCGAGGCTGCGGCAAACTGCAGAATATAAACTTACCGCCCGGAATCGACAGCGCCTGTATATTTTAGCTTTGTGACGGCAATTTCAGCGGTTCGTTTATGCTGTCCGCCTCGAAAATACGCATTAGCTTTGCCGTAGTATCTGCAATTATTCATAATAAAGAGAATTCATAAAGGAAAAAGTTCAGAACCGCAGTCTGCTGACAAATGATTTACTTTTTACTATTATAACCGCAAAACTTATTGATTTACTAATATATTGCGGTTATAATACCGAAAAAAGGAGAAATTTCTATTGATCGACAGACCTGAATATGTGAAGAGAATCATGCCCTTCGCTGACGCCCCGTTTGTCAAAATCCTGACCGGGGTGCGGCGCAGCGGCAAATCAACCATCCTGCGGATGCTGATGCGGGAGCTGCGCAGGCGCGGCATAGCCGAGGCTCAAATAATCAGCCGCCGTTTTGACTCTCTGGAATACGCAGACATGACCGCCAGGCAGATGTTTGCCGATCTGAAAAGCTGCCTGCTGCCGGGGCAGCGCTCCTATCTCTTCCTAGACGAAGTACAGGAAATTGACGGCTGGGAACGGGCCGTAAACTCTCTGGCCGCGGATTACGATACGGACATTTATGTCACCGGTTCCAATTCGCGCATGATGTCTTCGGAAATATCCACCTATTTAACCGGACGTTACGTCTCCTTCCGCGTCTTCACGCTTTCGTTCGCCGAATATCTTACTTTCAAAAAGATGTATGCCGAAATCGGCAGTCCGCGCGCGGAATTAAACAGCTACCTGCGCCTCGGAGGCTTCCCGGCCCTGCATCTGCAGCCCTACAGCGATGACGATGTATACACCATTGTGCGCGACATCTACAATTCCACGGTGTTTTCGGACATCGTGAGGCGCAGTCAGATACGCCGGATTGACCAGCTGGAACGCATAGTCAAATTCGTTTTTGACAATGTGGGCCGCACCTTTTCGGCCAAAGCTATTTCCGATTATCTGAAAGCGGAAAACCGCAAAATAGATAACGAAACGGTATACGCCTATTTGGATAAGCTGGAAAAGGCTTATTTAATACACCGCTGTTCCCGCTACGACGTGCAGGGCAAAGAACTGCTGAAGACCCAAGAGAAATATTATTTAGCGGACACCTCGCTGCGGTACAGCGTGTTGGGATATTCCGCCGATGCCGCAGCAGCGCTGCTGGAAAATCTGGTTTATCTGGAGCTCCTGCGCCGGGGGTATACCGTTTGTATCGGCAAAACGTCTCAGGGAGAAATCGACTTCATCGCGGAAAGGCAAAGCGATAAGCTGTATATCCAAGTTACGCAGGCCATAAGGTCCAAAGAGACAGAGCGGAGGGAATATGAGCGCCTGCTGGATATTCGGGATAATTACCCCAAATATGTGCTGACCGCCGATGAATTCGCCGGAGGCAATTACAGAGGGATCAAGACCATGCATATCGCTGATTTTCTGCTCAGCCGGGAGTATTAAACTGTGTCTGTCCGTCCACAAGAACCTCAGCCGCCGCGGCAGCAGACTATATTTCTTCCAGTGCCCTTTCCTTGAGCAGAAAGTCAACCGCGTTGATTTGGGGGTGCGGACATTTTCTTGGACTGCCTAAGCAGCAATTCCAAGACTTCGTCTGTACTCCACAGGGCTCATGTTACCAAGTGATACCTTGATACGTTTTTCATTATACCAAACGAGGTAATCATTTAAGATGCCCATGAATTCTGACAGCGTGACATTTTCCCATTTCTGGCTATAAAACATTTCGTTCTTTAGTCTGCCGAACAGTCCTTCACACGCTGAATTATCAGGGGAACACCCTTTTTTTGACATGGATCTTTCAAGGCCTGCTCTGTTCATGCGATCGATCCATCCCGGCCAGCGATAATGGCAACCGCGATCAGAGTGAATCAGAGGATGCTCTTCTGAGGATAAAGTGGCAATGGCTTTGTCAAGCATTTCATTGACCAGTGCTGCATTTGGTGTTGTACCTATAGTCCAGGCAGGAAGCATGCCGTCAAAGCAATCAACAATAGGGGAAAGATATACTTTCCCAGAAGGAATTGCGAATTCTGTGATATCTGTCAGCCACTTTTGATTCGGGCATTCTGCGTGAAAATCCCGTTCTACAAGATTTGGTACCTCGGGAGATATTTCTCCTTTATAGGAACTGTATTTATTCTTCTGTTTTATTCTGGGAAACAGCCCCTCTTCTCGCATCAGCTGACGCACTATTTTTTCAGAAACAGTAGTTCCATTCTTTTTGAGTACAGCATAGATTCGCCTATAACCGTAACAAGACTTATTATCATAGAAGACAGCGCTGATTTGTTTCCGCAATTCCTGATATTTATCGATACGATTAAGCCGAGTCTCCTGATAGTAATAACTGCTTTTGGACAGTGCCAACTTTCCCAAAAGCATTGGCAGCGTATATCGATCTTTCAAGGCGTCAACAATCGCTACCTTCTCCTTGTTCTTCAACGGAGCTTTGCAGACGCCTGGGTCTTTTTTTAAGACGTTAATGGTCTCTTTCAATATGTCTATCTCAAGCTGCATTTCCAGCATCTGCTGCTTGAGCGAATC
>JAUNIO010000048.1:0-17807 GCA_030535355.1 bacterium
TGTATATGAGTCAACATTTCCAATGTCATTGAGTCTTAACTAAATGACATTGGGGGAGAGAGAAGCATTCTGCGACAGAGAGGAACTTATGAATCTGCTGCATTTGAAATACGCTGTTGAAGTGGCTAAAGCCGGCTCCATCAATAAAACAGCTGAGGCTTTGCTCATCGCTCAGCCCAACCTGTCGCGGGCCATTAAAGAACTGGAGAGCGATCTGGGTATTACCATTTTTGAACGCACCACCCGCGGCATGGTTTTAACCCCCGACGGCGAGGAATTTGTGCGCTATGCAAAGGCAATTCTGCAGCAGATAGACGATGTCGAAAAACTGTATAAAGGAGAATGGCGCGCGAAAAAGAGATTTTCCATCTCCGTTCCTCGGGCTACTTACATAGCAGACGCCTTTACCCAGTTTTCCAAGAGCCTGCCTCGGGAGCCTTTGGAAATATATTATAAAGAGACCAACGCCTCACGGGCTCTGAAGAATATTATGTACGAGGATTATAAGCTGGGCATTGTGCGCTATGCCAAAGATTACGATAAGTATTTTCAGTCTATGTTTGCTGAAAAAGGCCTGGTCAGTGAGCTGGTTACGGAATTTCAATATGTGCTGATTATGAATCGGCGCTGCCCTTTAGGCGCTTTGGCAGAGATTCATTACGCGGATTTGGAAGAATACGCGGAGATCGCTCACGCTGATCCTTATGTTCCCTTCCTCTCCTTGGCGCAGATTAAAAAAGAAGAATTGCCCGACAATGTCAGCCGCCGCATTTTTGTCTTTGAACGCTGCAGTCAGTTTGAGCTGCTGGCGGAGAATGTTGATATGTTCATGTGGGTCTCTCCGCTGCCGGAAAAGATACTGGATCGCTATGGCCTTGTGCAGCGGGAATGTCCCGATAATAAAAAGGTATATCAAGACGTTCTAGTTTATAGAAAAGACTATAAACTCTCCTCCTTGGACAAGAGTTTTATCACTGAAGTCTGCCGCTCTAAACGGCAGGTGCAGCTTTAGCCTGACACTTAGCCAGACGCGGTTTCGGCGGGATGCTGGCAAAAAATATTCAGTACTAGCTATATCGATAAAGATATTACCTATATATCGATTAGTTATTCTCAAATGTTGCGGCTGCTGCTAGAATTGAGGCGTAAAGCTTAAGCAGTGCCATTTAGCAATCTCTATATAGGCTAGCCTGTATCAGTTCGCCAACGCCTCCGGCGCTGCTTCTGAAGGCTTGCCGGGGGGGTAGGTTAGGCCAGTGCGTCAGCTGCCGCCTGTGGCAATTTTTCCTGCGGAGATGAGTTGCATAGATAAGCTGCATAGATAAGGAAAGGAGATAGCGCTGATGGGGATGTCCCGGGCCGCTTTGGGCAGGCTGCCATTATACTTAGATTATTTGCACAATCTCGCTGACGCTTCTCCTTATATATCCGCTGCCAGAATAGCTCAGTCTTTAAATTTAGGTGAGGTCCAGGTTAGAAAAGATTTGTCCAGCATTAGCGGCAAAGGGCGTCCCAAATTGGGGTATCTCAAAGCTGAACTGACCCGTGATTTAACTCTGGCGTTAAGAGGCGATGCCGTTAGCTATGCGGTAATCGCTGGCGCGGGCAGTTTGGGTAGGGCTTTGCTGGATTACGAAGGCTTCAGCGTCTTTGGCTTGGAGATTGCTGCCGCTTTTGACAGCGATCCGCAACGGCTGGGGACATCAGCGCGGGGCAAGCCCATTCTGCCCTGGACGGAGCTGTCTGACTACTGCCGCTCTAAAGACGTGCGCATAGGTATTATTGCCGTTCCGGCCAGCGCTGCTCAGACGGTCTGTGAGGCTATGCTGGCCAATGGTATTGCGGCTATTTGGAATTTTGCGCCCTGTACATTGGATATTCCCGACGGGGTTGCAGTTAAATACGAAAATTTGGCCTTATCGCTGGCTCATCTGAAAACGCTTTTAAGAACTACCGATTAGGGACATTTACATATAAACTAATGCCGTTTAGTTAGCGATCAGCTAACCTGCGAATTATCTGACTTACCCTCAAGGAAGGGAGGGGGAGCAGTTGCGGCTGTGACCGAGGTGGTGCCCAAGACTGTTGGGAGAAACAAGCCTTAACTAAATGACATTGACGCATAAACAGGAGACACGCATGTCATGAAAGACAAACAGTACGTAATAGTGGATGGAGTGGAGAAACTGGAGCAGGTCTTGGCCCGCGTTCGGGCTGCTCAGAAAAAATTTGCCGCTTATACGCAGGCCGAGGTAGATAAAATTTTCCTGGCTGCCGCTACTGCTGCCAACCAGGCCCGCATTCCTTTAGCGAAAATGGCGGTAGAAGAGACGCACATGGGCGTTGTGGAAGACAAGGTTATTAAAAATCACTTTGCTTCTGAATATATATACAACGCTTACCGCAATGTTAAGACCTGCGGGGTCATTGAAGAGGACAAAGCTTACGGCATCAAAAAGATCGCCGAGCCTATTGGTATTATTGCGGCTGTTATTCCCACGACCAATCCCACTTCAACGGCTATTTTCAAAACTCTGATCGCTCTGAAAACGCGCAATGGCATCATCATCAGTCCTCACCCGCGGGCGAAAATGTCCACGATCGAAGCGGCCAAGGTGGTGCTGGAGGCGGCTGTGGCAGCTGGCGCTCCTGAAGATATTATCGCTTGGATCGATGTGCCCAGTCTGGAAATGACCAACTTGGTCATGAAGGAAGCTGATATTATTCTGGCTACCGGAGGCCCGGGCATGGTGAGAGCGGCTTATTCCAGCGGCAAGCCGGCTCTTGGCGTAGGAGCAGGCAACACTCCGGCTATCATCGACGAATCGGCTGATATTATTTTAGCCGTGAATTCGATTATTCATTCCAAAACTTTTGATAACGGTATGATCTGTGCTTCCGAGCAATCCGTTATCGTTCACGAGCATGTCTATGATGCCGTTAAGGATGAATTTGCGGCGCGTGGCTGCTATTTTCTCAGCGATTTTGAGACGGAAAAAGTCAGAAAGACTATTATCATCAACGGGGCGCTCAACGCTAGGATTGTGGGCCAGCCTGCGGCTAAAATTGCCGCTTTGGCTGGAGTCACCGTTCCCGAAGGCACAAAAATTCTTATCGGCGAAGTGGAGAGCGTAGAGCTTTCTGAAGAATTCGCTCACGAAAAGCTGTCTCCCGTGCTGGCTATGTACCGCGCTAAGGATCTGGATGATGCCTTTAGTAAGGCAGAGCGCCTTATCGCTGACGGTGGGTTCGGGCATACATCGTCTATCTACTGCAATCCAGTTACCGAAAAGGATAAGCTGGATGAATTTGCGGCGCGCATGAAAACCTGTCGCATTCTGGTGAATACGCCTTCATCGCAGGGCGGTATCGGCGATCTTTACAACTTTAAGCTGGCCCCGTCGCTGACCTTGGGCTGCGGTTCCTGGGGCGGTAATTCCGTGAGCGAAAACGTGGGTGTCAAACATCTCATCAATATCAAAACTGTGGCGGAGAGAAGAGAGAATATGCTGTGGTTTAGAGCGCCTCAGAAAATTTATATCAAAAAAGGCTGCCTGCCCGTGGCGTTGGACGAGCTGAAAACCGTGATGGGCAAAAAGAAGGCGTTTGTCGTGACCGACCAGTTTTTGTACACCCATGGTTACGCCAACCCCATTTTTGCTAAATTGGAGGAAATAGGCATCGAGCACGCCTGCTTCTTTGATGTGGCTCCCGATCCCACTCTGGCCTGCGCCATTGAAGGCGCCAAGCAGATGTCCGTCTTTAAACCCGACTGCATTATAGCGCTGGGCGGCGGATCGGCTATGGATGCCGCTAAGATTATGTGGGTGCTGTACGAGCATCCCGAAGCGGATTTTATGGATATGGCCATGCGCTTTGTTGATATTCGCAAACGCATTTACACTTTCCCCAGAATGGGTGAAAAAGCTTACTTTATCGCTATACCCACTTCGGCGGGTACTGGCTCTGAAGTTACCCCGTTTGCGGTGATCACCGATGAGAAAACCGGAGTAAAGTATCCCTTGGCTGATTATGAGCTGCTGCCCAATATGGCCATTATCGACACCGATTATCACATGAGCGCTCCTAAAGGTCTGACCGCGGCGTCCGGCATTGATGCGGTGACCCACGCTTTAGAAGCTTACGCTTCGGTGATGGCTACCGATTATACCGATGGTTTAGCGCTCAAAGCGCTGAAGACCATCTTTACTTATCTGCCGCGGGCTTATGATAATGGGCAAACAGACGTAGAGGCCAGGGAAAAGATGGCCAATGCCGCGACTATGGCCGGTATGGCTTTTGCCAATGCTTTCTTGGGTGTCTGCCACTCTATGGCCCATAAGCTGGGCGCATTCCACCATCTGCCGCACGGTATCGCCAATGCCTTGCTGATCGATGAAGTGCTGCGCTTTAATGCGGCTGAAGCGCCGGCGAAGATGGGGACTTTCTCCCAGTACGATCATCCGCACACTTTGGCCCGTTATGCCGATGTTGCCGACTATTTAGGCTTGCCCGGGCATAACGATGCGGAAAAGCTCCAGAGTTTAATTGCCGCTATAGATGAGCTGAAGCAGAGAATCGGCATTAAACCCACAATTAAGGATTACGGGGTTGACGAACAGGACTTCCTGGCGCGTTTGGACGATATGACCGAACAGGCCTTTGACGACCAATGCACGGGAGCTAATCCCCGCTATCCGCTGCTTAGCGAAATCAGGCAGATGTATCTCAACGCTTATTACGGCAAAACCTTTGCCGAAACTGTCAAACCGGATTTAAGCCAATTTGCAGGCAGCTCCTCTGATCCGACAAACTTCAAACAGGCATTTCTTAAATCTAAATATGGCGTTAAATAATCACGGCAGGGAGGCAGTCTTATGAATCTCGACAGAATTATAGCAGTCCGCAATACTAAGACTTTGTACCGCAGCGACGACAAGTGCGTTAAGGTCTTTAATGAAGACTTTTCCAAGGCTGATGTGCTCAATGAAGCTCTTAACCAGGCGCGCATTGAAGAAATAGGGCTTAATATCCCTAAAGTTCTGGCAGTGACTATGGTGGAGGGCAAGTGGGCGATTATTTCCGAGTTTATCAAAGGAAAGACGCTGGCCCAGCTGATGCAGGAACATCCAGAGAAGAAAGATGAGTACCTCAACTTGTTTGTGGACCTGCAGATGGAAGTTCACTCTAAAACTTGCGCTGGCCTCAATAAGCTCAAAGACAAGATGAACGGGAAAATATCGCAGGCCGATCTCGACGCCAATACCCGTTACGAGCTGCACACCCGTTTGGAGGGAATGCCTAAGCACAACAAGGTCTGCCACGGGGATTTTAATCCCTCCAATATTATCATCACTGAAGACGGTTCCGCTTACATTTTAGATTGGTCTCATGTTACCCAGGGCAATGCGTCGGCGGATGTGGCCAGAACGTATCTGCTCTTCTGGCTGGCCGGCGATATTGCGGGGGCGGAAAAGTATTTGGATTTATTCTGCCAAAAGAGCGGCACGGCTAAACAGTATGTGCAAAAGTGGATGCCTATCGTAGCTGCTTCTCAGTCGGTGAAGGGCAACGAGAAAGAGCGTGAATTCCTCCTGTCCTGGGTTAACGTCTTCGATTATCAATAAGCGCTGCTGCAAATGTTTAAGCGGATCAGCTGGCCGTTTTCCTTGATTATTAATATTTTTTTGAATAATAGGAGTGTCTAAAATGAAAGTAACTGTGTGCATAGGTTCTTCTTGCCATATTAAAGGGTCGCGTCAGGTGGTGGAGCAGCTGCAATATCTGATTGGCAGGGACAAGCTCGGCGATAAAGTGGAGCTGGGCGGCACTTTCTGTATGGGCAAGTGCCAGCAGGGTGTCTGCGTGACTGTAGACGAGCAGCTGCATTCGCTGACCCCGGAGACTACCGAAGAATTTTACAACAAAGAGATTAAAGAAAAGGTGAAATAAATGCTCGTTCAGGTATGCGTGGGCAGTTCCTGCCATCTGAAGGGCTCGGAAGAGGTCGTAGAGCTTATGCAAAAGGCCGTGGCCGAGCATAAGCTCGAAGATAAGATAACTTTGGCGGGCAGTTTTTGCATCGGCAAGTGCAACCGTATCGGCGTAACGATTCAGGTGGGAGATAAAACGGTTACTGGAGTTACCAAAGAGTCATTTGCCGATTTCTTTGCCAAAGAGATTCTTGAGCCTTTAGGGCTAAGTAACAAATGAGATGGAGTATGCTGTGTCCAGCTGTTTAACGCTTAAAAAATCCAATTGCAAAAACTGTTATAAGTGCATTCGCCATTGCCCGGTCAAATCTATACGTTTTTCAGGGAATCAGGCGCACATTATTGATAATGAGTGTATTTTGTGCGGGCATTGCTTTGTGGTCTGCCCTCAGAATGCTAAAGAAATCAGATCGGAAACCGAGAATGTGAAAGTTCTGCTCAATTCCGGGAACCCGGTGTGGGTGAGCTTAGCCCCCTCCTTTATCGCCAATTATGAAGGCGTGGGGATTGAGTCGATGCGCCAGGCTTTGAAACAGCTGGGTTTTGCTGAGGTTGAGGAGACGGCGTTAGGGGCGACGCAGGTGAAACGGGAATATGATCGCCTGCTTCAGGAAGAAGAGCGCGACATAGTTATCTCCTCCTGCTGCCATTCGGTTAATTTGCTAATTCAGAAATATTTTCCCAAAGAATTGGCTTATTTGGCCGATGTGCTGTCCCCTATGCAGGCCCATTGTACGGATATAAAAAAACGCGTTCCCCAAGCCAAATGCGTCTTTATAGGCCCTTGCGTGGCTAAAAAGGATGAGGCAGAGCATTATAAAGGCATTGTCGATGCGGTTCTGACTTTTGAAGAGCTTACCGCTTGGCTGAAAGAGGCGAATATTCAGCTGGATCATAATACCACGCGCGACGAGTGCAGCAAGGCCCGTCTTTTCCCTACGACTGGAGGCATTTTGCAGACCATGGAGCAAAACGCTCCCGGTTATGCCTATGTGGCGATTGATGGTGTGGACAACTGCATTAAGACCCTGCAGGATATTGAGGATGGCAAAATACATCGCTGTTTTATTGAAATGTCAGCCTGCAGCGGTTCGTGCGTAGGCGGCCCGGTCATTGAAAAGAATCATCAGTCACCGGTTAAAGGATATTTGGAAGTTGCCGGTTACGCCGGCAAAAAAGACTTTGATATCCGTCAGCCAGAAAGTAGCGGAATGCGCAAGCATTTTGAATATATAGAGCATCGGGCGGCTATGCCCAGCGACAGCGAGATCACTGAGATCATGCACCAGATGGGCAAGTTTAAGCCGGCCGATGAGCTGAACTGCGGTTCCTGCGGCTATAATACCTGCCGCGAGAAGGCTGTGGCCATTTATCAGGGCAAAGCGGAAATCTCCATGTGCCTGCCTTATCTCAAAGATAAAGCTGTCAGTTTCTCCGATACTATCGTGAAGAATACCACCAACGGGCTGATTGTGCTCAATGAAAAACTGGAAGTGCAGCAGATCAATAAGGCTGCGCAGGAAATTATGAATATCCGTCTGGCTTCCGATGTGTTAGGGGACGGGGTAGTGCGCATTCTCGAACCGGGCATTTTCCTGGAAGTGCTCAGCAGCGGCCGGGGGGTCTATAATAAGCGCGTTTATTTGGCCGAGTATAAGCGCTATGTCGAGCAGACTGTAGTTTATGACCGGGATTCCCGTCTGCTTATCTGCATTATGCGCGATGTGACCGATGAGGAAAACGAGCGCGCCAAGAAAGAAGATATCAGCCGCCAGACCATTGAAGTGGCCGATAAGGTAGTAGATAAGCAGATGCGCATAGTTCAGGAAATTGCTTTTCTGCTGGGAGAAACTGCCGCTGAGACTAAAATAGCTCTTACCAAGCTAAAGGAGTCGGTCAAGGATGAATGATTTATGCGCTGAAATCGGCTATAAGAGTATAAATCACGTAGGCGAGCAGCTGTGCGGAGATCACGTAGAAATTGTCGATCAGGGCGAGAACTCGTCAGTAATCGTGCTGGCCGATGGCTTGGGAAGCGGCGTGAAGGCCAGTATTCTTTCTACCCTGACATCGAAGATTATTTCCACAATGATGGCCGCTGGCCTGCCCTTGGAAGAATGCGTAGATACGATTGCGGCTACTCTGCCGGTGTGCTCGGTGCGCAGCGTAGCTTACTCTACCTTTACTATTATTCATCTGATTGACAATCAGTGGGCGGAATTAATCCAATACGACAACCCTAGAGTAATTCTCATCCGCGATGAGAAAGAGTGCGCTTATCCAACTACAGAAATGACGATTGGCGGCAAGAAAATCTGCAAATCGCTGATCAAACTGCAGGAAGGCGATATCTTTATCGCGATGAGCGACGGCTGTCCCCACGCGGGGATCGGAGTAGCCTATAATTTTGGCTGGAAGCGGGAAGATATCGCCGAATTTATGGCTTCGATTGCTTTGGCAGGCTATACGGCCAAAACGTTATCTACTATCTTGGTGGACGAGTGCGATAAGTTATACGGTTATGCTCCTGGGGACGACACTACGGCCTGCGTTGTAAAAATACGCAAGCGCGAACCCATGAATATTCTGTTTGGGCCTCCGGCGAATCGCGACGACTGCGATCGCATGATGTCGCTGTTTTTTTCCAAAGAGGGAAAGCACATCATTTGCGGTGGCACTACCTCGACGATTGCCGCCAAGTTTTTAGGAAAACCGCTGGTTCCCAGCCTCAAATTTGAGCGCAAGGACATACCTCCTACGGCCACCCTCGAAGGGGCCGATCTTGTCACTGAAGGAGTAATTACCGTCAATCAGGTATTGCAGTACGCGAAAGACTATATAGACAAAAATGAAAAATATGAGGAGTGGAGCTATTCCCGCGATGGGGCCTCTATGATTTGCCGGCTGCTCTTCGAAGAAGCTACCGACATTAACTTTTACGTGGGCAGGGCGGTCAATCCGGCCCATCAAAACCCCGAACTGCCCATCAATTTCAACATTAAAATGAATTTAGTCGAAGAGCTTTCCAAGTGCTTGCGGACTATGGGCAAACGCATAAAAGTCAGTTATTTTTAAAATATAGCCATGAGAAAATTTGATACCAAAGTTCAGCATCTCAAATACAAAGTGCTGCGCGAAGTGGCTCGGCAGGCCTGGAACGATACGCTGCTGGACAATATTTTGGATATACCTAAAATAATCGTTCCCGGCAAAACTCCAACTATGCGCTGCTGCGTTTATAAAGAGCGGGCTATCCTGGCTGAGCGCGTCAAGCTGGCCATGGGCGGCAGCAAAGACAGCCGCAGCGCTGTGGAAGTTATAGAAATAGCCTGTGATGAATGCCCATCGGCGGGGTATGAAGTCACCGATTCCTGCCGCGGCTGTCTGGCGCACCGCTGTGAGGACGTATGTCGGCGCGGCGCTATAGTTTTCGATCATCAGCACGTGGCGCACATAGATAAATCCAAGTGCATTGAATGCGGCGCCTGCGCCAAGGTCTGTCCTTTTACGGCTATCGTCAACCGCAAACGTCCTTGCCAAGTGGCCTGTAAAATAAAAGCCATTTCCATTAATGAAAACAATGCGGCTGCTATCGATGAGGATAAGTGCATCAGCTGCGGGGCTTGCGTTTATCAGTGTCCCTTTGGGGCAATCAGCGATAAATCGTACATTCTCAATGTCATAGACATTCTTAAAGCCGCTGAGCAAGGCAAAGAATACAAGACTTATGCCTTGGTAGCGCCTTCGATCGCCAGTCAGTTTTCTTATGCCAAATTGGGGCAGGTTATTTCCGGCCTAAAGCAGCTGGGATTTCATACGGTTGTCGAGGTGGCTTTAGGAGCGGATATGGTGGCCCAGGCTGAGGCTAAAGAATTGGCAGAAAAAGGTTTTTTAACCAGTTCTTGCTGTCCGGCTTTCGTTTCGTATATCAAATCTTCTTTCCCGGAATTGGTTCAGCATATTTCGCATAACCTGTCGCCTATGGGCACAATCGCTAAATATATCAAAGAAACTACCGGAAATTCCAAGATAGTCTTTATCGGTCCCTGCACGGCTAAAAAAATGGAAGTGCAGCTGGACACGGTGAAGCCGTATGTCGATGTGGCTATGACCTTTGAAGAACTGCAGGCGCTGTTTGACAGCCGCGATATTGATATTACCCAGCTAGAAGAAGACGTGCTCGACAACGCTTCATATTTCGGGCGTATTTTCGCTCGCAGCGGCGGTCTCAGCGATGCGGTGGCCGAAGGTCTGAAAGAGCAAAATCTGGAGTTTGAACTGCAGGCCTGTGCCTGTGATGGCATTGAAGAATGCCGGGCGGCGCTGCTAAAGAAATCGAAAAATGTGCTGCAGGCTAATTTTATCGAGGGTATGGCCTGCGTGGGCGGCTGTATCGGCGGGGCCGGCTGTCTGACTCATGGTGTCAAGAACCGTGCCGATGTCGATAAATACGGCAGGGAAGCCATGGAAAAGACTATAGCCTCTGCCGTGTCATGCCTGCCTCAGGTCCACCGCCAGGATGATACGCCAGCGCAGTGACGGCAGCGCTTCCTAAGAATTCTGGCCTTCGATAAACGGTATTGAAGAAATAGCGGTTGCCTTGACAGAGCTGGCAGATTGCTATATAATCTCTCCCGTTGCGGGGTTATAGCTCAGCTGGAAGAGCACTTGCATGGCATGCAAGGGGTCGTGGGTTCGAGTCCCACTAGCTCCACCATAAGGATCACTAAAAGTTGTGCATAACTTTGGTGATATGTGGGTAAGTGGCAGAGTGGTCAATTGCAACAGACTGTAAATCTGTCGCGCGACGCGCTACGGAGGTTCGAATCCTTCCTTGCCCACCAAAAGCCTCAGCGAAAGCTGAGGCTTTTTGCTTTTAGCGCACTTGCCGCCATTCGGTGTTGTTATAGCGCTTATCGCTGTTGGGGTTGTAGTTGGCGTTACCAGAGCCGATCTGATCTCCGCGGCTGTTGACCCAGACGTGCTCGTGCTTATTTTGCGTAGTTATCGTGCGTCCGGAGTGGAAGGGATCGCTAACGGTAGTGGTCCCTAGTGTGGCATCGCTGCGCTTTTGGGAGAGGCGCCGTTCGGAGGCGTCGCGGCGGCGCTGGCTGTCGGCGCGCATATTGCTGTACGCATTTTGATTGTTCTGCCAGATTTGGGCGCGTTTGAGATTCTCTTGGGCCGAGGAATTGGAGACATTGGTGCGCAGACCGTTTAACTCCCGCTCCCATTGGGGATTAGGGGTGCGGCTTTTGACAATGAAACTGGCGTCGGCCAGGCATTGCTCCGCGGATGCGGCTGGATAAATGTAAGAATAGGTCGAAGCCAGAGCGACATAGGTAGCGCAGACGCTGGGCATACCGATCATGGGAGATTCGGTCACCACCATAGGTATGCGGCATTTGGCTTTCCAGGGCTGGCCATTTTTGCTGAAAGAAAATTCGCCGATGGCTTCCTTGACAAAACCGCGGCAGGCGGGATTCATTTGTTTCTGATAGCTGATAAACTCTTTAGCGATTTTTAGTACTTGAGGGTCCTGGCAGCCGGTCAGCTTGACGTATTCGGCTTTCATGGACTTGACATGGGCGCGGCGGGTGAGATTGCTCAGCATCATTTTGGTCAAGGCCTGATTGTTAACCGCCAGAGGAGTTTTGGCGAACGGGGTGTTGTAGGTCAGCAGATAAGTGGAATCTACATAGGCTTTGGCACCAGAGCTGCTGCTGAAGCCGCTGTACCAAGTGACCATGTTGGCCCCTGTGGGATCAGCGCGTAAATTTACTTCGCCAAACCCTTGCCAGCCAGGTTTAAGCGTGTAGCTTTCCACATAGTTTTGACAGCGAGGGTCGCGCAGTACGAATTTGTTTTGGGGGGCAGCGGCCAGCCAGCCAGCTGAAGCGTCTGCCGATATCTGAAGGGCAGGGGAGGCCGGTGAAGCCATCGATTCGCTGGGAGCAGATAAAAGCAGAGTCCCCGTGAGAACTAATATGCCTGCGCTTATGAAAACTTTGGAAAAATAACGTGCATTGTACATTTATTTGCTCCTTTCACTTACTGATTATTCTTACTGATTTGCGTACTATCTAACTCCCCCTAAAGGATGGGAGGGGGAGAAGTCGCGGCTGCGACAGAGGGGGTGCCCAAGACTGTTGGGAAATCGGGGGCTAGCGTGCGTTATGCTCTAGCTTATACGCATGCTTGAACGTGGCGATAATAGTCTATGAGTCAACACTTCAGTCAATGTCATAGAGCCTTAACTAAATGACATTGACTGAAGTGTATGTAGGGAAACAGATGTTAACAATTTATATTATATTGAGTCTGTTCTCCCTGCTAACTAGCTAAATATGTATGTACAGTATTTATGTTTAGCTAAAACATTGTGGTTTATATTGTGATTTACGGGAAATGAGTAGCTAAAAAAGAACTATGCTTCATGCCTGAGAAAAAATGCCTTTATTGCGGAAACCAATTTCTTGAAGAACTGGACAGCCCATCTAAAACATCCCAGAACTGCCGCATATGGCAATGCCAGAAGTGTCAGGTTATGTTCAGTGAATTGGAACAGCGCTTTGAACTCGGCACAACACCTCTAAGCTATCTCCCCAAGTTTGACGTGTGCTCTGAGGATGCCGTTTTGCATGAAGCTTTGCAGCTGATGAAAAAAAGTGAATGGAACAGCGCATTAGAGCTTTTGTTCTTGCCCAGCTCACCTTTAAAGCATCCGTTAGAGTTTCTGTTTTTCCGCGATGTCTGTCAAGCTGGGGCTGTCATCTTGCATGACTGTATTTTAGATATTGATTGGAACTACGAACATCGGCAGGCCTGCGAACAAATGTTTTTGATGATGGACAATAATCTCGGCGTGCTGGATTATTATCTTGCTTCCATGTCCGACGGGGAGCGTCTGTCCGCTCTGCAGTATCTCTCAGAGGCAATTTGCTGCTTTGCTGACGCGCCTATCAATGTTTTGAAGCTACCGTCCTCTCAGCAAGTTGCTTTGGCTGATTTTATTATAGAAAAACGTGCGCTTGTGCTTAACGGTTTTGCTAATTATTTGGAAAGCTGTCAAGGTCAGTCTAATGGTGGTGTTTACCTCTACATGGCTGTTGATGTTTGGCATAAAGCCTTGGGCTGTAAAGATTCAGGAAAGTTTTATGTTGTCGGCGGTGTTAAACATAAAGATTTCTTTCAGCTCTCCGACAAATTAACGATTGCCATTAAACAGAATATTCATGATGTCATCGATTCTCCTGAGTGGCCCGCTATAACAGCTGCATTAAGGCCAGCGGTTGCACATGCCGATAAATCTGATCTGACTGCTAACAAGGGTGTGTATTATTATAGTGTTAGGCGAGAGCTTTCATTTTGCTGTTTATTTGCAATCAGTTCGGTTGCTGCTATCGGGGGCATAGCTTTTCTGGTAAATAATGATACAGCGTATCGTTTTGTATGCAAAAATCTTCCTACCGATGCAAATGGTGTACTATTATTTGTACTTCTGCCATTATTCTGTTTGCTTTATGGCATAGCATTGCCGTATTCACTGTTTGGAAGTAAGGCAAGGCGTAAAAGAAAAAAAATGCAATTATATAAACGGCTATTCAAGGCGTAGGCGTTAAACGCAGTTGTGGCGCTTGTCATCAGCTGATGAATATGCTTTAACATTGATACATTACTACTCCCCTTGAAATAAATCTTGCTTAGTTAGTGTTCAAGTCAACATTTTCAATGTCATCGAGCCTTAAGTTAACGACATTGAGCCTTAACTAAATGATATTGCCTTAAAAAGGTAAGGCTTAGCGAATATATCCTTGACATGGACATGGTTCTACTGTATAATCTCTCCCGTTGCGGGGTTATAGCTCAGCTGGAAGAGCACTTGCATGGCATGCAAGGGGTCGTGGGTTCGAGTCCCACTAGCTCCACCATAAGGATCACTAAAAGTTGTGCATAACTTTGGTGATATGTGGGTAAGTGGCAGAGTGGTCAATTGCAACAGACTGTAAATCTGTCGCGCGACGCGCTACGGAGGTTCGAATCCTTCCTTGCCCACCAAAAGCCTCAGTGAAAGCTGGGGCTTTGTGCTTTTAAATAGCTTGCAAACTTGCGGACTATCTCGCTCCCCCTAAAGGGTGGGAGGGGGAGAAGTCGCGTCAGCGACAGAGGGGGTGCCCAAGACTGTTGGGATATTTGCTGCCCTGGCGTTGCGGCAGTTCTGCTAAGCGTAGCATCTGAGCGTAGCGAAGCAGCGTAGCGGGCAAAAGCTGACGCAAAAAAGCCAGGTGTCTGAGGCCTGATGCAATCTTTGCTTAACTAAATGATATTCCACCTAAAGGATGAAGGGGGAATAAACTGTAAAAGCGGCAAAATACGTTACGCATAATATTATACAAAATAGATAGTTAGAGGACTGTTATGAAAAAACTTTTAACTGTTATTTTCGCATCTCTATTGGCTTTGGCATTGGTCTTACCCGCTGAGGCGGTTGGGCGCACAGAATTAAGCGAGGCGCAGCGTGCGCGGCTGGATACTTTTTTTAGTAATTTTGCCGAGGCTCACGTAGAGAGCTTTGTAGTGAACAATGAACTTCCCTTGGAAACCTTTGTTAATTTCGGCATACAGCACAACCTCATCAATCGCCATTATGATTTAGTCAATGTGGATGTCAATAATTGCGGCGTCAAAAAAGAAGCTGTGGAAGCTGCAGTTTACAAGTATTTCGGACACCGTATCAATGCGGTTTCGACTAAGCAGTACAAACTGAAAAACAATGTCTTCATTGCGCCGAAAGCTGGTGGTGAAGCTATCAGGTTTGCTCAGGTTTCTGAATGGAAAAGCGCCGGAAATGGTGCCTGGTACGGTACGGTGAATATCTATTCGGCATCTTCCGGATTCACTGGCAACGTGCACGGAAATGCGGCGGAATGGAAAAAAGATGATCCGCAGGATGTCCCTGTAATTGTCGAGCGTTATTCCTTTACAGTTACCCGCTCTCCAGCCGATGCTAACCGCTATGTACTGCGCGAATGGCTGAAACAGTAATAAAACAGTAATAACAGAGTAACCATAGATTAAAAGACATGGATTTGCTGGATAAATTTCGGGGCTGTCTGATCGGCGGGGCTTGCGGAGACGCTTTGGGCTATGCGGTAGAATTTAAGGATTATCGCGCCATTGTAAGCCAATATGGCCCTAACGGCATTACCGCTTATGCCCTCGATCCGCGCTCTCGGCTGGCATTAATTTCTGATGATACCCAGATGACGCTCTATACGGGAGCTGCTCTGCTCGATGCACGCTCCCAGAAGGCGTTCCGGCTTGATGGCGAGTTTGACGCAGGTGCCTGGTCCTCTTGTGTTTGGGAATATTATCAGGACTGGCTGGCGACTCAAGAGGGTAGCCGCAAGGCCGCTAAGCAGAACACCTGGCTAAACAATGTGCCTGAGCTCTACGCCTGCCGGGCACCGGGCAATACATGTCTCAGGGCTTTGCGCGGTGCTGTTTTAGGTAGCTTAGAACATCCCATTAACGACAGCAAGGGCTGCGGCGGAGTGATGCGCGTAGCCCCTATCGGCCTGTGGGGAGCAGGGTACAGCGCGAAGGCAGCTGACGATAAGCGGGGACTCATTATTCAGGTCGCTGATAGGGCTGGAGCTATCGCGGCAGCTCTGACGCATGGCCACGAACTGGGGTATATTCCGGCGGCAGGCTTGGTGCATGTAGTGCATTTGGCATGCTGTCAGCCGGATTGCTCTCTGCGAGAAATAGTACTGGACATGCGCTTGGCCTTGGAGATTGATTTTTCAGGCCAACGCCATTTGCCGACTATGTTAAAGCTCATCGATAAAGCTATCGGTTTGGCTGAGAAGAATAACTTAGGCGATGAGCAGGCCATTAGGCAGTTAGGTGAGGGCTGGATCGCCGAAGAAACCCTGGCCATAGCTGTTTACTGCGCTTTGAAATACAGCCATGATTTTAAGCGGGCTATGGTGGCAGCGGTCAACCACAGCGGCGACAGCGATTCGACAGGTGCGGTTACCGGCAATATTTTGGGGGCGTATTTGGGATTGAAGGCTATCCCTTCAGAATTTACAGCTGATTTAGAGTGCCGTGAAGCTTTGCTTAGAATGGCCGATGAATTGTATGGCGTTATTGCCTGACTGGAGATATGCAGCTGACGTGGGCCAGCTTGTATTTTTTGGCTAGGGCGATAATCTCGGCAATAACATTCTCTTTTAGCCCATAAGCAGTCATATTAAAATGGAAGCGCAGCCTTATTTTGATATATTGACAAATTGCGGAATGTTGGATAAAATTCCTGCACTGGTTTGGGGTTATAGCTCAGCTGGAAGAGCACTTGCATGGCATGCAAGGGGTCGTGGGTTCGAGTCCCACTAGCTCCACCACACAGTACACTCTATATATTACGCACTATATACTATATACTATATAGTGCGATTTTTTTTAGCATTTCTGCAAATTGTTCAAGCCAGGGAATTACAATGTGCGCTTGTGGTTCATAGCCCAATTGGTTCCAGGTGTTATGGTGCTGGGCTTTGTCGGTTACGCGGAGCATAAACAGCACATCTTCCGTTAAAGAATTCGTGTCCCAAGGCATATTACCGATATCGAAGCCGGCGGTTCCCGGCGCTATCTCATTGATATTTTTCTGCTGTTTCAGAAAAGACACCAATTCCTTCTGCGTCTTTGTCTGCATCAGGGATTCAGCGGCAGCGATCAGCAGTTCCAGAAAACAGTCGGTTCCTTGATTAGACATCGCTATGCCCTCGCCCGGAGGGGCTGCACTGTTTTGACGTATTATATTGCTCAAGATGGTATCCTTGCGTTTATTTCTTTGTTTTTATTCTTTAGAATATATAATATAATATCATTTCGCTATTGTCTGCAATGGAGGCGCAAATGAGGAGAAAAGATCGCGAGATTACGGAGATTACTGAGATACTGCAAATTATTGGAAAGGCGAAAATACTGCATCTGGGGCTGTTTGATGGGGAATTTCCCTATGTTGTGCCGCTCCATTACGGGTATGAATACCGCGCGGGTGAGCTGGTTTTCTACATGCACGGGGCCAAACAGGGGCATAAGCTGGATTTGATCCGGCAGAATCCGCATGTGTGCATAGAACTGGAATGTGATGTCGAGCTGATCTCGGGAGGCAATATACCCTGTCAGTATGGGGCTGCGTTTGCTTCAGTAATCGGCAGAGGCCGGGCTGAGCTGCTCAGAGATGAAGCGGCGAAGATCCATGGTTTGCAGCTGCTGATGGCGAGCCAGACCGGCAGAGATTTTGCCATTGACGGCAAGATGGCAGCGGCCGTGGAGGTTATATCCGTGCGTGTGACCGATTTTACAGCTAAGTCGAGGCCTAGAGCGTGATAAGCTAACCAGAATAAGCATTTTAGCTGTGTAAGCTCAGGTGTGAGGTGGGGCAACTTAGTAAAACTGTAAAATTGTGCTAAGTCACCGCTAATACTCTTGACAATGAACATAAGCGCGCGTATAATTGCCTGGCGGTTGGCGGATGTGAGTCCGTCAGAACAGCAAGCGGGGGTAGCTCAGTGGTAGAGCTCCAGCCTTCCAAGCTGGTTGTCGCGGGTTCGAGCCCCGTTCCCCGCTCCAACTTTATACATTTCCCTGGTGCATATGCTGAGATAGCTCAGTAGGCAGAGCACGTCCTTGGTAAGGACGAGGTCGTCGGTTCGAGCCCGATTCTCAGCTCCAGCAAATAACCAGGGTATGCTGAGATAGCTCAGTAGGCAGAGCACGTCCTTGGTAAGGACGAGGTCGTCG
>JAUNIO010000048.1:17907-28257 GCA_030535355.1 bacterium
GTTCGAGCCCGATTCTCAGCTCCAGTTGCACTCTAGGATACTTCATACATCGCCTAAGTGCGGTGATGAAGTACCTTAGAGAAGGCCAGTGTTTTGACAGATTCACTGGAGAGTAATCTGGTGAGTGTGAAGCAAAAGAAGGGTTCTGTTGTTGCCCTGACCTTTGTAGGCAGGGAAGGCGATAAGAACTCTTTTTTTGAGTTATGTCAATATTCATCGGCACTTTACGTGGAGGAAAAAGTAATGGCTAAGAAAGAAGTCCGGGTTATTATTAACCTAGCTTGCCAGGACTGCAAAGAGCACAATTACACCACTAAGAAGAACCGGGCTAATGATCCTGATCGCTTAGAAATCAAAAAGTATTGTCCTCGTTGCCGCCGTCATACCGCTCATAAGGAGACGAAATAATCGTGGCCTCTTCTCACAGTAACGCAGCGCGTAAAAAGTCCGGCTCTCGGACGAAAAAAACTGCTGTGGCTGCTGCTGAAAAAGCTTCCCCTAAAGCAGAAAGCCAAAGCGCTTCCCCTAAAGCGGAGAGCAAGAATGCTTCCTCTAAAGCGGAGAACAAAAAGAAGAGCGAGGCAGTCGCCACGGTTAAAACAGCCGCTACCATTACCGAGATCGGCAACAAGAACGCTGGTCCTGGTAAGATCAAGCTGTGGACTGATTCTGTAAAGCGTTTTCTTAAATCAGTTCGCAGTGAAATGGACCGCGTAACTTGGCCGTCATGGAAAGAGCTGCGCAGTTCGACTATCGTTGTGGTGATAACGCTATTGTTGGTTTCTTTCTATATGGGCTTAGTTGACTGGGTGCTCAGTTTACTGTTCGGCACTCCTAAAACTGGCTTTTAATTCATTCGAGGTTGACTATGGATAAAGCACTTGATGGAGTTACGCCTGTACCGGAAACCGTTGAGGTGAAAAGACCTAGCGGTACAGCTTGGTATGTGGTTCACACTTACTCGGGATATGAGAATAAGGTACGCGATAATTTGCTCAAGCGCATCAAGTCGATGGGGCAGACGGAACAAATTTTCGATGTATTGGTTCCTACCGAGACCGAAGTTGAAGTAGATAAGCGCAACCGTAAAAAGATGGTTACCAAGCGCGTTTATCCCGGTTATGTCATGGTAGAAATGGTCATGACCGATTCTTCCTGGTACGTGGTGCGCAATACGCCTGGCGTTATGGGATTTGTCAGTCCTACAGTCGGCAATGCAGGCCGTCCTGTGCCGCTTTTGCCCGAGGAAGTATCGAAAATTAAACAGCTAATGGGCCTCGAAGCTACTCCAAAGGTCAGCATCAAAGTTGAAGTCGGTCAGATGGTGAAGATTATCGATGGGCCTTTCCAGGATAAAACTGGTACCGTACTCGAAGTTGATCCCAACCGCGCCAAAGTTACGGTGCTGTTGGATATTTTCGGGCATGAAACTCCCAGTGAAGTCGATTTCTCCAGCATTATAACGTTATCGTAGTTAAAAACAGTTGTTTCTGAAACCGGTATCTACAAGCCGGTATATTAGTGAGGTGTAACATGGCGAAGAAAGTTAAAGCCATAATTAAACTGCAAATTCCCGCCGGGAAAGCCAATCCTGCTCCCCCGATCGGCCCTGCCCTCGGTCAGCATGGCGTCAATATTATGGAATTCGTTAAGAAGTATAACGAAAAAACCGCCAAAGACGTAGGTATGGTTATTCCCGTGGAAATCACGGTATTCGAAGATAAAACCTTTACCTTTATTACCAAAACCCCTCCCGCCAAAAACCTGCTCCTTCAGGAAGCCGGTTTAGCCAAGGGTTCCGCTACTCCTAACAAGCTGAAAGTCGGCAAGGTTACCAAAGCTCAGATACGCAAAATTGCCGAGATCAAGATGCCCGACTTGAACGCTAACGATATCGAAGCCGCAATGAAGATCATCGAGGGAACTGCCCGCAGCGCCGGTATCGTCGTCGAAGGTTAATATAAAATTATTTCGCCAATGTCCGTTGTTGAGATGGAACGGACGGAAGCGGTGGGAAGAGCGCAGGAATACGCTCTGTTTTACCACTGGAGGTTATTGTGTCTAAGAAAAGCAAACAGTTTCGCGCAGCTCTAGCAGCTTATGATCGCACCCAGCTTTATTCTCTTGAAGAAGCTGTGGAGATTCTCAAAAAAGTAAAATTTGCCAAATTTGACGAGACCGTCGAGGCTCATATTCACTTAGGTATCGACTCCCGCAAGAGCGATCAGACCGTGCGCAGTACCGTGGTTTTGCCTCATGGAACCGGTAAAACCCCTCGCGTCGTGGTTATCACCAAAGCCGATCGCTTTGCCGCAGCTGAAGCGGCTGGTGCGGATGTCGTTGGCGCCGAAGATATTGTGGCTAAGATTAAAGGCGGCTGGAGCGATTTTGATATCGTCGTCGCCACTCCCGACATGATGGGTCTGATCGGTAAAGAATTGGGCCGCGTGTTAGGCCGCCGTATGCCTAACCCCAAGGCTGGTACTGTCTCTCCCGATGTGGCGAAGGCCGTGGGCGAGCTGAAGTCCGGTAAAGTCCAATTCCGCGCTGACGGCGCTGTAGTGCACAGCGCTTTCGGACGCAACAGCTTTGAAAGTGAGAAGCTGCTGGAGAACTTTAGAGTTCTCTATGAGGCTATTGTTAAAGCCCGTCCCGCTGCTGCGAAAGGCACTTATATTAAATCCATCTACATCACTAACACTATGGGTCCCAGCGTCCGCGTTGATCCTTTAAAGGTGACTGCGGTTGGCGCTGCTCGCTAATATTAAAGTTTGTAGATAAAAAAGAGACTGTCGGGAGACGGTCTCTTTTTTTTATCGAATTGCCGGGTTAATCATTTAATTAAGCAGGAAGAAATAAAAACATAGTGGAAACTTAAGGTATATTATTTATAATCATTGCCAAGTTGTTGTGTCATCATTGTAACTCAGTGACTGGCTTTTAATTATATGAGTTGGGAGTCATAAACAATGGCATATAGGCCTTGTCGTTTCCGCAGTTCTGTGTTGGGTATATTCCAATGCGAAAAACACATGTTCCAACACTCTAGTCCGGAAATTTATGGTGATCTTTACGAGTTTTGTCTTGATAATGTTCCGGATCGTTTTTGCGGTTACGTAGATTTTGGGTTTAGCTTGGAAGATGAAAATCCGCGTATTTTCATTAACTGCACCCACCCTTACCAGTCGAGACCGTTGAACAGTTTTCGTGACTGCATTGATGAATGCGATTATCACGATAAAGAGGGCGAATCGCTCGGATAAGGCGCTTATTTTTAATATATGTTGTTTCTCACAAAGCTCAGAGCTGCATCTCTGAGCTATTTGTATTTAGGAAAGTAATTTGTATTTAGAAAAATATTTAGGAAAGTATTTAGGAAAACGTTCACTGGACAGTCATGTCTAACGGCGTAGAAAGGTAAGCACTGCAATGCGTTGAATTAAACGCATTGAGGGTTTTTTGTCATGACAAGTATGGAGCGGCCGGAGTTGGCGACTACTCCCTATATAGTTAGGAACGAATTTTTTGGTTGCTTGCTTTATCAACGCGAATCGGGGAAGTATTTTTCCTTGGATAAGGATATGCTGGCCTTGTTGCGCGCTAGTCAGACTAACCCTTTGAGTGAAGTGTTTGCTTCCGTTTACGGAGAGCGCGCAGCTAAAGTTAGCCGATCCGAAAAGGATTACGAAGCTGATTTTAAGCAGTTGCTAACGATCTTTGAATCCAGCGGCATCATGCGCAACGGGCGTTTTGTGGGAACATTCCTAGATAACGAAGTACCGCATGGACTGAAAGCGCTGGTCGCTCCAGTAGAGGTAAATTTACAGCTTACCAGTAGCTGTCCAAATTTTTGCAGCTATTGTTGGGTGAAGCGGCTGCAGGGCAAAATGCCGGGCGAAGATATGCGCACATCTGAAATACGGCGCTTATTGGACGATTTGGCGGCTATGGGCACTTATGTTGTCAATATCGGGGGAGGCTGCGCTGTAAGCCGCAATGACTTCGCCGACTTGGTTAAATATGCTCATAAGCTCGGCATGATTGTGAATTTGTCTGTTGAAGGTGCAGCTTTGGATAAAAAGCGCGTAGAATTGCTGGCTTCCTTAAATATTCACTCCTTTAGAATTGGTGTCGCTGCAGGCACTGATAAGATATGGAGTTCAATGCGTGAAGGCGGAGAATCTTCTCAGCGCGGTTTCCAGAGCAAAATTAAGTATTTGTTTGCGAAATTAAAAGAGCTGAAGTCGTCTGCTCAGGTGTCTTTTAAGGCTGTAGTTATCGATAAAAACTGCGACGATCTTTCTAATTTAGTAAACAAATTGAATTCGCTGGCCCGGGAATGCGGTATACGCGAGGCTATACTTTATTTAGACCCGGCTTTGCCTATCGCTTCAGCAAATAGCAGCGATATGCGCTGTTTTTTGAACACGAAAAAGGTGATAGCGTTTGTCAATTGGGTGAAAGACTACAATCGCAGGGCTACGGCGGGTGATCCTATTCGGGTTAAAACCAATGCTGATGTGCCTTTTATGGAATCTAAGCGGGAACTTGATGGCTTTGGCTGCCATTGCGGTTTTCATTCTTGCTTTATTTCTTCAAAAGGGTATGTCTATCCCAGCGCTGCTTTAGCCGGTGTCATTGAAGCTTCAAGTTCTATCAATCTGCGCCAGGAAAGTTTTGCCAATATTTGGCAGCAGTCGCAAATATTTCGCCAGTTTCGCGGTCAAAGCGCGAACGAGATTTGCAAAGATTGCGAGTATTATAAAAATTGTCACGGAGGCTGCCGCAGCCGGGCGATGCTGTACAACCCGAAATCTTGGCGTGCTGTCGATCCTTGGTGCCGCAGAGTCTTTGAAAAAGCCGTGTCTGTGAGGAATAAGCAATGAATACACCTGATAATGCTAAGGCATTGTTGCCTGAATGTCCTTACTGCGATGAAGTAGTAGATAACGAGACACCTCAGTTAAATCAGGAGATTATCTGTTCACACTGCGGTTCGCGTTTGCTGCTGGTATGTTTGGATGGAATTTGGCTTTATCTGCGCGAGGGTTGGCTCTAGTTTAAGGTGGATTGAGATGGTAACTTTAGTAGCTTATGCGATATGCGCTTTGCTGTGGCTGGTAGATACCAATATAGGCGATGTGCATTGGTGGTGCTGGCTGTGTTTGGCTTCTTCAGTTATTTGCTGTCTGGGACGCCAGCTGGGACAGTGGCGTCTAACCCGCAAGGAGCTAGCCATACTCGGCGGCGTGGAATTGCTGATGATAGTTCTGGTGCTTATTTTCGCCGGCTTTGTCCATTCGCCGTTATTTGTAGTAGGTACGCTGGTTTTAGTCGAGCAGGGGCATCGCATAGGGACGCGCTGGGGACTGATCAGCGGACTGACAGCGGCGGCGTTAGTTGCGCTGGGAAAATGGCTGACTCACGATTCCAACTTTGATAACCCGCAATTTGCCTTTGTTTTTTGTACGGAATTGGCTTTTTGGCCTTTGGCTGGCGTGCTGCAGCTGCGCCTTTATGCGCCCGAAGATTTGCGGAAAACTATCTCGCGGGCGGGCGGGCCGGTGCTGGCCATGAGCGAAATGAGCGAAACGGGTATCATCAATTTGCTCAATTCCACGACTAACCGTCTGTTCGCTTTGCTGGACCTTTTCCGTCAGCTAGATTCCGAGCGCGATTTGGGTAAGCTGATGCAAAATGCTCTGAAGTTCGCTAAAGAAAACACCAAATCTGAAGTGGCGGCTTTTTTGTTCCCCAAAGAAGGGCATCTTTCTGTGGTCTTTTCGGATGGGGAAGGGGTTGTTCCCGGGAACGATGACGATGGCGATATGTCGGTTATCCGCAAAGTTTTTGAAAGCGGTGAGCCTTATCACTACCACAGCGATCATCGCTCAGGCGGGGTCAGGGTGCCCTGGCTGGACCGCTCCGTTCGGGCCTATATGGCTGTGCCTATGCTGGATAAAGTCGACAAAAAGCCATTGGGTGTTTTGGTGATCGCCAACAGCAACAACCGCGCTGACTATGAGCCGGGCACGATAGAGTTTCTTTCCCTATTGATGGCCCAGATCGGTGTAGTGGTCAGCAACGAGCGCCTGTTTGAAAAATTAGATATGGCCGCGAAAGATTTGTCTTCAGCCTTGGTCAAGGTCCTGGAACTCAAAGAAGAGGATAGCCCTGGCCATGTCATGCGCGTAGTCCAGAATGCTATTGAACTGGCGCATGAACAGGGGCTTAGTTCTGAGGAAGTTGATGAGGTGGCCAAAGGCGCTTTGCTGCACGATATAGGCAAAGTGTTTATTCCCGATGAAATACTCCATAAACGCGGTCCTCTGAACGTCAAAGAATTAGCTATTATGAAAGAGCACACGATACGGGCGCGGGACATTTTAGAGGGACTGTCGATGTTCTCTGACAGAGTGATCGAGATGATCGTGCACCACCATGAACGCTATGACGGCAAAGGCTATCCGGACGGGCAGGCAGGCGAGGGTATCTGTCTAGGCTCGCGCATTATAGCTATTGCTGATACTTTTGACGGACTTACGGGAGGGCGCGCGGAACGCGAGGGTCTCCCGCTTGAAGAGGCATTGCAGATTATGGCTGATGGCGAAGGTACTCACTTCGATCCCGAGCTGTTAGAGCAATTTGTAGAAATGAAAAAACGCAAAGCCAACGAGGCGGCTTAAATAAGGTATGGTGTAGTTACCTGATTCTCCCTACAGGATGGACAATGTCATTTAGCTGAGCCAAAACAGCTACTGTATATATAGCTAAGGAGGCGGGGCATCAGTTGCGAATGTTTCTCTGCGCTGTGCAAAGCAGCGTTGGGGCGGCAGCTGGGCAAGCGATAACCTCCTCCGCTAGATATTAACTAAAGGCATTAACTAAATGGCATTGGCAAAGTGGCATAGACTGTATATAAGGGGAGAGAAGCCGCGGATGTGGGGTTGCTGTCAAATAACAGGAGTAGGTTATGTCTTCGAGTTTGCGCTTCAATAGAGCGTTGCCAGTTTTGCCGGTGACTTGCGGAGTGTACCAGTCGGGCTGCCGCTATGAGTTTGAAATACCTCCTTTAAGCTATTATGAGAGAATATTGGACTATGCTCGGGAGCATACAGATAATCAGGTTATTCTGGCCTATCCCAAACGCGAGGCGGACGAAGCGTCTCCTAATTGTGAAGTTTTCCCTTTGGGCACAGCTATTGCTATGAATGTCTGCGAGCCTGTAGTTCGCAAAGGTGAGCTGTGGTCGTATTCAATCGAGACTGTGGATACCCAGAAGGTGGAAATTGCTGAGTTTACCAGCAGTGCTGATGGAGTGCGTTTAGCGCGCTGCAAGCCTTTTAAGGAGCGTATCCGCCGTCTGAGCGTTGAGCAGACGATGAATCTGCTGCTGCCGATTTGGATTAGCATCCGCGCTAATTTAGGGGCAACAGATTGCTTGACCAGTGTTCTGCCTGCTTATGGAAGCATCAGCTTTATGAACTACATGAGCGATTTAGACAGCTGCCTGGAGCAGGTCTGTCAGTTTTTGCCTTTGAAATACGAACAGCAGGCTGCTATTTTTGCGGCAGATGACATAATCAAGCGCTCGATGCTGGTTTTGCGCTATTTAAATAAGGCGCATTCTTCTGGATTTAAAATTGAGCTGTATGATGCCGGCCTGGATGAGCTGAGCCACTGGAACCGCTGCACTAAAGTTAGCCATAATTAACCCACGTATGAGCAGAAGCTTAGTGAAGGAGTTAAGCGCGGTTCTTTTTTGCTCTTTGCTCATACTGAGTATAGTGTTTTATCCTGCTTTTTGGCAGGGACGGATGATTTACGGCGAGGATGGTTTTGGGTCAGATTGTTTTGATCTGAATGTCCCGCGGCGTTTTTTATCTGTTTCAACTATTATGAAACACGGTGAACTGCCGTTTTGGACGGAATTATTTGGCAGCGGCACGCCACTGATAGAAGAAGGGGAAACTGCTGTCTTTTATCCTTTATCTTTGCTGCCTTATTTTATTTTTTCTGTTCCGTTGGCAACGAATGTAGTCGTCTTTAGCGCTTTGTTGATTTCTATGCTGGGGATGTATGCCTGGCTGCGTTATAACGGTGCCTTACCTTTGGCGGCTTTTTGCGGTGCATTGGCTTGTGGGTGTGGGGGAACTTTAGCATTTCGCATTAAACACTTGAATATTATCCATGTCTTGACTTGGCTTCCTTTAAGTCTATGGTGTCTCCAATTAGCCTGGGATACTTCAAGAGTACGGTATTACATAGCAATAATTATCATTTGGCTGCTACAAATTTTGGCAGGCCATCCGCAGTTTTTTCTTATTTGTCTAGGCGTGGATGCCTTTTATTTGCTTTGTTTGTTTGTTAAACCTTTTCATTCTATAAGGATGCGTCATAATGAGTACAGAACACTGCGTCATGCACGATGTGTTTTGCTGTTCGCCGGCTGTTTGCTATTAGCTTTATGCCTAGGCTCTGTACAGCTGTACCCTACTTTTGAGTTATTACAATTATCAAACCGTGTCCCTTATGATTTAAAGCTACTTAACGATAGCGCATTGTCTTTTAGTCATATTATTAATTGGCTTTATCCATTTGGTTTATTCTCAATAGGCTGTTTTGGTGCTACTGAAGACATCTTGCCTGATTGTTTTACTGAAGCGACTCCTTATATAGGTTTGCTGCCATTATTATTTGTATTTTGGTCTTTTAAAGGGAAGCAGCGTTTCTTTGCCATATCAGTCACACTTATGGCTGTGACACTAACCTTGATTGCTTTGGGACCCAAAATGAAGGTTTATACGCTGTTATGGCATGTTATTCCCTTCTTTTCCAGTTTTCGTGGTGTTGCGCGTTTTGCTGCACCGATAGGTTTTTTAATGGCTTTTTTATCTGGCTTAGGAGCGCAGGTATTATATGAACGATTAGCTTCTCATTATGGAGAAGGCAAAGGGCGTGCTGTCTTATTGTGTGCGATAGTGCTAATAATAGCTGACTTTTCTGTTATTCATTTTAAGTATCAGCGTTATCTGCCCGTTGAATGGTGGCAGGAGCCTCCCAGTGTTTCCGTTCTTCCGAAAAACAGAGGCCGAGTTTTGGCTCCGTTAAGTACTATGTCTTGGAGAGCGCAAATTCATCAAGGCAAGTATAATAACCGTGAACAGATTTGCTATGCTCACCGTGATCAATTAGGCTCTGAATTGTCTTCTTTGTGGGGAATATACACCCCTGATGATTATTGTGCTTATAATGGCGGATGCGTTCTGAATCACTCATATAGGCTGCAGGTTTTGTTATCGCTGAAAGTTTATGCTTTTTGGATGACAGGGCAACTTGAAAATCCAGAGCTTGTGCGCCAGGTTTTTGATTATTATAGAATGCAAAACGTCACTCACGTGATTTTGCCTCATCGCATATCAGGTGGAATTGTCAAGGAGTTCTTTAGTGAGCCTATTGAAGTTGTGGATCCAAAATATTCCGATATTTCGGTCTGGATATATCCTGTCAAGAATGTACAGTCTCGTGTTCGTCTTATCTCTGCTTTAGCTGACAAATGCCCTGATGAAGTTATGGATATTGACAGCTTTTGGCTTAGCAGTAGCGGCGTATCGTGTTACGAACCTGGGAAATTCGGCGCTTATGATATTGGTTCTGCTGAAATAATCGCTGAGACTACCAATACTTTAACTGTAAAAACTAAATGCGATCAACCCGCTCATTTATTTATAGCCAATACTTATTCGCCGCATTGGCAGGCGTTTGTCGATGGTTCGGCTGTTCCGCTGAAGGTGCAGCGTACCAATTACGCTTTTCAAAGCGTACCTGTTTCCGCTGGTGAACATACTGTAACACTGGAATATACCTGTCCGTCTTTTTGGCGGGGATTGTGGATCAGTTTGAGCGGAATGATAGCACTGCTGATAACAGCGCTAATCAGTTATCGGTATCGGCGGTTTTGAACATTTTGATGCAATAATATGCCGTAACATTGCTGAAGTGATAGAAATATATGAATAAGAGTTTATTCAAGGAATATTGTATAGTTGTTGCTGGTTTTTTGTTGCTCTTGAGCATTGTTTTTTATCCTGCTTTTTGGCAGGGGTGCATGATTTATGGGGAAGATGAAGGTGGTTCTGATAGTTTTGATCTGAATGTGCCCAGACGTTATTTAGCGGCTGAATCAATCAGAAATTATGGTGAGCTTCCTTTTTGGACATCATATTTCGGCAGCGGTTTTCCTCTTTTAGAAGAAGGAGAAACTGCTGTTTTTTATCCTTTATCATTAGTACCGTATTGTTTTTTGCAAGCCCTTTTTGCATAAAATTGCAAAATATTTTTGCACAAAGT
>JAUNIO010000118.1 GCA_030535355.1 bacterium
AGGATGGGAGGGGGAGAAGTCGCGAATGCGCGACAGAGGGGGTGCCCAAGACTGTTGGGAAATCGAGGTTTAGCCTGTGTTATGATCTAGCTTATACGCAGGCATGAACGTGGCGATAATTGTATGTGAGTTAACATTGCCAATGTCGTTGAGCCTTAAGTTAACGACATTGGTTGTTATATCATGAGGTGCTAAGATAATGAGTGAAGATAAAGTTTTAGACAAGATTAAACGCTATGCGGAAAAATACCGCGAGGCCACGGGTACGAGCTTTAGCCCCATGCCCCAAGTCACCGAGGCGGTTCTCCTGGGGCTGGCCCACAATATGCGCGAGCTGGGCCGCCCGCTCTGCCCCTGCAATTTTTACGCTGACAAAAAGGAAGAGATCAAGCACCGCCGCTGGCTCTGCCCCTGCGATGAAATGCAGATGTACAAGTACTGCCACTGCCTGCTCTACGTGGACAGCGAAGGGCTGCCCATTACCGAACATCTGCCCGAAGGCCATGAGGGGAGGGAAACTTACGGTTTGCGCCCCGATCCGGCTCCCGACAAAGGGCGGGCGCTGCGCGATCGCTCTAACGCTGATTTGATGGAATGGTATAATAGCTAACTTTTGTGCGCACCGGGATCGGCTTTGTCCATGTACTTTAGGCGGAAAGCTGTGCCGAGATCGATTCCGTGCATGTTGGCCAGAGTGCTCAGCCAGCCCAGGACATCGCCGAACTCTTCTTGGAGATTTTGGCGAAAAGCGGGGTTGCTGGGATCGGCGGTGATGTTTTGCAAGGCCGTGGAAAGCTCGCCGATTTCCTCTATGAGCCACATAAACGTGCCCGCCGTGCCGCGCTCCTGGTCGTGCTGATAGTAATGGGCGCGGATGTAGTCCTGCATCTCTTTTAAAGTCAATTCTTTGGTGTTCATGGGAAGAAGTTTGCACAAAATGCGCTCCTTCCCTCTGCCCTGCCCTCAGGTGTCCCCATCCTGAAATGGCGGTGATTTCAGAAACGGCAGAGAATCGCTGTAAAACAGAGGAACTAAGGCCTAATGTCGAAGTGGCAGGGCATTATGGCTAAAAATATCGTTTCCCGTGAAAAAGATTACCCCCAGTGGTATTTAGATGTTATTAAAGCGGCCGAACTGGCCGATTACTCCCCTGTCCGCGGCTGCATGGTCATCCGCCCCAACGGTTACGCCCTTTGGGAAGCTATTCAGCGCGACTTAGACCGCCGCTTCAAACAGACCGGCCACGTCAACGCCTATCTCCCTCTGCTGATTCCCGTTAGCTACTTGGAAAAAGAAGCCCAGCACGTCGAAGGTTTTGCCATGGAATGCGCCATCGTTACCCATTCCAGCCTGCAAAAAGGTGAATCCGGCCACTTAGAACCCCGCACCGAATTGCCCGAGCCTTACATTATCCGCCCGACCTCGGAAACTCTCTTTGGGCAAATGTATTCGCAGTGGATTCAGAGCTATCGCGATCTGCCCGTGCTAATTAACCAGTGGGCCAACGTGATGCGCTGGGAAATGCGTACCCGCCTGTTCCTGCGCACTGCCGAGTTCCTCTGGCAGGAAGGCCACACAGCCCATGAAACATCTGAGGAAGCTGTTGAAGAGACTTTGCGAATGCTGCAGGTCTATGCCGATTTCGCGAAGGATATGCTGGCCGTCCCCGTGCTTACCGGGCGCAAAACGGCTTTTGAGAGATTCCCCGGCGCGGAAACAACTTATGCGATAGAAGCTATGATGCAGGACTGCAAGGCTTTGCAGGCTGGTACTTCGCATTTCTTAGGGCAGAATTTCTCTAAAGCTTTCGATGTGAAGTTCTTGGACCGCGATAATCAGCTGCAGTACTGCTGGACTACCTCTTGGGGAGTCAGCACGCGCCTAATCGGCGGCCTAATCATGACCCATTCCGACGACGAAGGTTTAGTTCTGCCTCCGCACGTCGCTCCTACTTTGGCAGCGGTAGTGCCCATTTACCGCAACGAAGAAGATAAAGAGCGCGTTCTGAGCTATTGCCGCAAGCTGATAGCCGCTCTGTGCGGTGAAGAGCATTTGCAGAACGGTGAAGCTCTGTGCAAGGGCCGGGAGATGCTGTCGGTGTTCACCAACGAAAATGCCCAGCAAAAGGTAGTTTTGGATATGCGCGACAGCCGTCCCGTAGAGAAGCATTTCTATTGGGAGCAGCGCGGTGTGCCTTTCCGCATTGAAGTTGGGCCGCGCGATGTCGATGGCGAAGCCTTTGTGCTGAAGATGCGCTGCGACGGGACGAAATCGTTCTGCAAACTGGCCGAAGCTACCCCTGAATGGCTGCGCGGGCGCGCCGATGCGGTGCAGAAGCTGATGTACGAAAAAGCTTTGGCTTTCCGCGAAGCGCATACCTATGATGTCAGCTCCTACGATGAGCTGAAAGATGTCGTTCTCAATAAAGGCGGCTTTGCCCGCTGCTGGTTCGTCGAAGATTCCGAAGTCGAAGCTAAGATCAAGGAAGAGACCAAAGCCGTAGTCCGGGTTATACCCTTTGAGCAGAGTGGTGAAACCGGCAAATGTATATTTACCGGGCGCGAAACCAAAGAAAAAGCCGTTTTTGCCATAGCGTATTAAACTGTTAGGCAGCGCCTGGGCGGGCTTAATCCGCATCGGCGCTGCTTAAGCGCGAGGCTTGTTCCTTTGCTGTGGCTGAGAACCGCTTCGTTAACTAATCAGACAAAAAAGCCGCTTCGTACATTAAGCGAAGCGGCTTTTTTAAGACTCAAGATTTAGCCTTTATTTTTTCCCTTTTTTGTGCTTTTTGGATGATTTACCGCGTTCATCAGCGGATTCGCTGAGATCATCGTCAGCTGTGGCATCATCAGTGGGGGCTAGTATATCCTCTTCTATCGCTTCAGAAGGAATGGCGGGAATGAATGCTTCGTCAGCAGCTGCGGTGGGTATGACGTTCTCATCTGCAGGTTCAGGTATGAACTTAGCGATGGGGTCGGAGACTGACACCGGCTCGGGGATCGGCTCAGGAATGTGAGCTGAGAAAGATTCGGCCATGAAATCAGGAGCTGGGGCTGGAGCCGGCTCTTCGGGGACATCTTCTGCCAGGGGCTGTTCAGGTTTAGCTTCCAGAGCTTCTATGGCTTCAATGGGCTTAGGAGCTTCGTTCTGAGGCTGAGCTTGGACGGGCCTGGGCATCATGCGGGCCAATACCAAATTGGGAATGCTGACCGGAGTAGCTTTGGAAATGTCATCGAGCTGCTTTACGACGCAACCGCGCAGCTGTTCGGTCAGTATCTCTCTAATATCGCCGTCTAAGTTATTTAGATCGCAGATAAAGTGGAAAATGGTATTATCATTTATCTTGGCCAGATGGTGGCGCATCAGCATGGAAATATTGCTGGTAGAAATGATAATCGCCTGATGCAGCTTATAAGCTGCGACGTGAGCGCTGATGAAATTGGCCTGATCGAGATTGAGAGGCTCGGTGCATAACACCAGCAAATAACGCTGGCCGTTGAGGCTTAGGAAGAGACGGGTGGGCAGTTTGGGAGCCCGATAAACTTTGATGTCCTGGCTATCGACGCCCATCTCTCCTAATATACCCTGGATGAGAATCAGCAGCCATTTATTCTCGTTAAACATCTCTGTGCAGAGGGCATTGCTGGTAGCGATCTCCTCGACGACTTCTTGGGCGATGGGGTTGCCGCAGATAAAGCATTTGAAGGATTTCTGCGAGGATTCATCGATGGTGGAACGGTCCGCCACGCGCAGAATTTGCTGACCTGTGCGGCGGCACAATACCGCGTATTCTTTGTTGATCAGCTTGAGGTCTTCGAATTTGCGAATGCAGTCTTCAGCTGTTTTGCGATCCTCAGTGTAAATTTTATTCAGGAAGATAGAGCCGGCATCTTTGATTTTAGCTAGGAGGCTGCGGGCAGAGGAATCCATTAAAGAGCGGGCGGCAGCCATTTCTTTGGCATCTATATTGACGTTGCCTTGGTCAGCGCCTTCAATCTGCAGAGGTTCGTATTCTTCGGGAAGCTGCCAAGCGGGCAGATTGGGGCGTACTTCGCTGATTGACTCTCTGAGAGAGGCGAACAGAGCATCGGTGTTTTCAAGCTTGTCGTTGCCGATTATACCGGCTTCGAGATACCCTTGGCCGCGCAGAGCCTTTATATAACATATAATTCCGGGCTCTGGCATATATAGCTCGCCTAGAAGCAATTCGCTTTCTGGAGGCAGACAGGTTAAAGCGTAGTCGCTTTCGTCCAGCCCCAAGCGGCTGAGGTATTCCAAACGGATTCTGTGGAACAGAGAATTAAAACGAGTCTGAAGTTTTTGCTGAATACTAACTGCGTCATCATTGCTTATCTCTATAGGCAGACGCTTTTGGATCATTTTTAACATTACACGAAGTCCCGCATTCAAAGTAATGAATCCACATCGAAAACCGAGGGGATACCCTTAAGGCCTTAAGGGCTAACTTATTCTTTTAGACTCTTATAGGAATTAACCTGCTATTGATGCTTCGTCGTTTCTAGGAAATAAGCCCTGCTGAGTTGCAAAATTATTTTTTTGGGCTGAGCAGGATATTTGCTTATAAAGTAAAAGCTTAAAAGGTTTTTTTACTGATATAATGGCGTTTGTTAACAAAACAGTCCCGTTAAGTTAGCGATTAGCTAACTTGCGAACTATCTGACTCCCCCTAAA